>JACPTJ010000382.1 GCA_016192835.1 Betaproteobacteria bacterium | reverse complement strand
GCCGGTGATGTCCCGAACTCAGACGAATGATTCGTGGCGGAATCACTATGACAGCGAGCGGTGTTTCGCCGACGCAAGGGTGACATATTCGACCGAACGTCATCTATACGCATCGGCTTACTCCTTCTGATGAAATCACCGGATTGGGCAACCCGGGGAAGGAAAGGTCCTCTCAGGGCTGCTGGTGCAGCCCATGGTCGCAAATTTACCTCGTCTCGTCTGCTTGGTCAAATCAAAGACGTGTTCAAGTAACGATAGGAAATTCAATCCTGCTCTTTTCGCGCGTCCGGCCGATGGCGACGGTTTCGCGCCGATTCACCGCTGCTCGGGAACCGGATGGTGGGTGAGCGGCAGGCTGGCGTACGGGAGCCTGCCCGCGAAATCGAGCGACGCATTTCGCTCGATCATCGTGCCGTTGACAAATCGAAAACAATAACCCTATGCAATAAATAGGTAATCAGAAAACTTTACACACGGTAGCGCGGATCGGGCGGTGGAGCACGCGCGGTGGCGACCGTCACCAAGCAATATCTGCTTCATAACGCCCGGCGCTCAGTTCCCGTCCTTGTATTACCATGACGCCCGTCATGGTTCACACGGTACGACATGATCGCGTCCGAGTTCAGCAGAAAAAGAATTTTTCTCGCTTGCCTTGACACGGGGGGGTAGAGTATCGCCCTGTTGGTGGCATCATGGTGATGGCCACCTGAGTAGTTACGAATTTACTAGCAGCGGGCGGACCACGCAGCGGACAACCGCCGGCACAACGAGGAGGAATGAAAATGCGTACGCAACTGGTGCAGATCGCTCTTGCTTGCGTCGTCGCGGCCGCCGGCCTTGCGGTCGGTGACCTCGCCGCGCAGCCTTATCCCAGCCGGCCGATTCGCGTCATCGACGCCTACCCGCCTGGTGGTTCGACCGACGTCGTGGCGCGCATTATCGCGGCGAAGTTTCAGGAGAGTACCGGTCAGCCTTGGATCGTCGATAACCGAGCTGGCGCGCAAGGCATTATCGGTACGGAAATCGTCGCTCGCGCAGCGCCCGATGGTTACACGCTTCTCATGTTCACTGGCGCTCACACCGTGCATCCGAGCATCTATGCAAAAATGCCTTACGACCTGCTGAGGGACTTCGCGCCAGTGACGCTCACATCCGCAACCACCAACCTCCTTGTCGTGCACCCCACAGTACCGGCCAAATCGGTGAAGGAATTGATTGCGATGGCAAAGGCAAAACCCAGTTCATTTAACTATTCTTCTGCGGGGACCGGCTCTACGACGCACATGGCAATGGAACTCTTCAAGAGCATGGCCCGCGTGGATCTCTTGCACATCCCGTACAAGGGATCGGCCCCCGCGGTTCTCGACTTGGTGGGCGGGCACGTCGACCTCATGTTCGCGCCGCTCCCGGTCATGCTGCCGCATATCAAGTCCGGGCGTGTCAGGCCGCTAGCCGTGGCTACCGCGAAGCGGTCAGGCGCAATACCGGAGATCCCCACCGTCGCGGAAGCCGGGCTTCCAGGATTCGAGGCCACCAACTCAGTGGGGGTGCTCGCGCCAGCAGTCACGCCGCGGGACATCATCGCAAAGTTAAACGCGGAAATTGTCCGCATTCTCGGGCTGCCTGAGATCCGCGACCGGCTATTGGGGTTAGGCGCGGAGCCGGTGGCCAACTCACCCGAGCAGTTCGCGGCGTTTCTTAAGGAGGACATCGCGCGTTGGGCCAAGGTCGTGAAGGACGCGAAAATCCCGCTGCAGACTTGGTAGTTGCGCGATGCCAAGACTCCATATGCTTAGCGCGATTGTGTTGGCACATGTATCTCCCCCATATTTGGTTGCCGCGCCGCACCTGTCCGCCGGGAAACTGCGCGTACTTGCGGTGGCGTCTAGACGCCGCGCATACGTCGCCCCCGATCTTCCGACAATCTCGGAATCCGGATTGCCGGGTTATGAAGCACAGGGCTGGACCGGTGTGTTGGCGCCCGCAGGCACACCGCAAGACATTATCGCCAAGCTTAATGCCGAGATCGTTCGCGTGCTCCCGCTGCCGGAAGTCAGCAAACTGCTGGGCGGAAACGGCAGCGAATTTGGAAAAAATACGCCGGAGGAGTTTGGTGCCTTCTTACGTGCCGACCTGGAAAAGTGGCGCAAGACTATTCGTGCCTTGGGGTTGAAATCCGAGTAAAGCGAGTAATAGCGTGGGGCTTCAGTCTTGTTTGGAATAGAGGCCGCAGGAGTTCCGGCCTGACCGGTAGTTGTTAGCGGCTTCCCGATATTCGGACTGTGATCTTCGACCGAATAAATGTACACTACGCCCTCAAGTCGTTTCACCAGAACCCACCGCGCGAGCTGCCGAAAGTAGTTTATCCGCCGTCTGCCCCTTTGATGCCGGCTTCCTTTAACAGCTTGCCGAATTTCGCGAACTCTGATTTCAAATACTCCTGAAACTGTTCCGGCGTACCGCCGGTGATGGTGGAACCCTCCGCGCGAATCGCTTCTTTAATGTCGGGCATCTGCAATATGGTCGCGAGTTCCTTATTCAGCATTTGGATTATCGGCTGCGGGGTGTGCGCGGGAGCGGCGATTGCATTCCAGGTGGTGTTCTCATAGCCGGGGACGGCAGCTTCGGCGACCGTCGGCAGATCGGGCAACGCAGCTATGCGCTCGGCGCCGGTTGTGGCCAAAGCGCGCAAGTCGGCGGTGCAGCTCGATGCCATCGACGATCGTCTGGCTGAACTCCTGTGGCGTGACCCCTTTGACCAGCAAAACCTTGAGAACCAATGTCCATGCGCTTTTTCGGGCGATCCAGAGGCTCTGCTGGCCTACGGCGCCTGCGCTACGAAAACCAAACTAGCCGGAGCCGAGCTGTACGACAGCGTCGACAATGAGCGCCTTGGGTAATTGATGGGCGATGAATATCGTTCCCATCTTGCCGCGCAGTTGATTGATGGTTTGCGCGAAGTGCTCGGTCGTTTCCGCATCGAGGCCCGATGTGGCCCCATCGAAAATCAGCAGCTTCGGGCGCTTGAGCAAAGCCCGCGCAATCGCGATGCGCTGCTTCTGGCTGCCCGACGCCTCCGGCTAATAAAAGGGATTGGTATCCCGAAGCCGAGCCATTTCAGATTTTGGAAATTTGTGAAACGTCTCCATGGAATGGATCGTCTCTTTCGCCGAAAGATTCCCTCTTTGGCTCTCCCGCTTAACGTGGTCTGCAAGGGAACCGACGGTTTTTGGGTCAGAGATAGGTATGACGGGAATGATCCCATGCAGACAATGTTTCGCGCAGCGGTACCGCATGACGTACTCCTTATTTTCATAAGTAACAACACCGCAACTTGATCTTCCGGTTTTGGTGCTTGTGGCTACGTTGTCAACGCCCGATAAATCCAATCGGCACAGCCCAGCGTGCGCCGGTCTTCCCGAAACGGTCCGATTACCTGCAATCCCATTGGCAGGCCGCTTTCGCCCCGAAAAACGGGCAGGTTGACGGTCGGGGTATGAAAAGCCGTCCAGATCCGAATGTAGCTTGAGTCTCCGGTGTTGGTGAGGCCCTTCGGTGCTTCACCCGTTACGCTCGGCGTCAACAGGACGTCGTGCTGTGCAAACAGCTCGTCGAGCAGCGCGCGACAGCGGGAGATAACCGTTTGCGCCTCCAGATACGCGTCGAACGTGCATGAGGCCGCCTCGCGCAATCTTGCCGACAGTGTCGAGCTCAATTGATGTTCGTGACGCAAGCGCTCATGGCTCAAGGCGCGCCACGATTCGTAAAGATTGATTTGTTTTTGCGCCGGGAATGCGGCCGAAAACGGTTGCGGCAGGATGATCTCCTTGATCCGCGCCCCCTCGCGCGCCAACCTCGTCGCGGCATCTTCCATCGCATTCGTCATGGCCGGTTGCAGCGATGGCCAATCGGCCAGACGGCAAAGCCCGATCCGCGGTGCGCGGGCGTGCTTTCGACTGAAGTCCGGCGCCGCACAACCGGAAAGAATAGAAAACATCAGCGCGACATCGGCAACGCCGCGGCCGAAGAGTCCCACCGTGTCCTGCGACTCCGCGAACGGCTTGACGCCCGCCCGGTTGATCAGATTGAAGCTGGGCTTATAGCCGACGACGCCGCAAAACGCGGCGGGGCGGATCGTCGAACCACCCGTTTGCGTGCCGAGCGCCAGCGGTACCATGAAGTCCGCGACCGCTGCCGCCGAGCCGCTTGATGAGCCTCCCGGCGTGTGCTCGAGGTTGTGCGGATTGCGGGTGCGCGCCCAATGAAACGCGGCGAGCTCGACGGTAACGGTCTTCCCCATGATGACTGCGCCCGCTTCGCGCAGCATCGCGACACACGCGGCGTCCGCTTGCGGCCGATGACCCGCGTAGATCGGCGAGCCGTACTCGGTCGGCATGTCGCAGGTATCGATGATGTCCTTGATTCCGATCGGCACGCCGTGAAGAGCGCTGCGCGGCTGCTCTTTGTCACGCGCGCGCGCTTGCGTGAAAACCTGCTCCGGGTCGATGTGCGCCCAGGCCTGGACTTCGTTCTCGCGTTTTTCGATCCGCGCGAGGCATGCTTCCGCAAGCTCGACCGCGGTGCACTTGCCTTGCGCGAGCTTTGCGGCGAGCTCGGTCGCCGTGCATTGGTTGAGATCCGCTGTCGCCGTCAGAATGGCACGTCCTGCGCGCGGCTATCGTGTTGCGTATTCAATGTGTCACTGTACTGGCGTCCATAGGGTCGGCGCGACTCAGGGCGCATAGACCCAGGCGTCGACGATCACGCTGCAAGCCGGCACCGGTTGTGGGGCGGGCACGCGCACAGCGGTAAACGGCACCGGCGCGTCGCCGAGCGCCTCCTGCCACGCGCGGTGCATCGAATAGAACTCTCCGAGATCGGTATGAAACTGATGGATTCGTGCGACGTTCTCGATCGAGGCGCCGCCCGCCGCACATACGCTCTTGATGGCGCGGACGATGTGCTCCATCTGCGCGCGTGCGGCGCCGCCAAAGTAGGGCAGGCCCCGCCCGTTTCGCAGCGCTTCGATCGGACCGGAGGCATCGACCGCCATCATCCCGGACAGCATCAGCAGGTCGCCCGCGCGCACTCCGGCTGCGCCGTACGTCATTTGCGCCGGGATGCTGCCGTCGATGATTTGTTTTTTCGTCTGACCGCGGTCGGTCACGGCAACGAGATTGATCTCGATCACGCCCGGGACCAATCCGAACGCAGTGGTCGGCACGATCGTGAGCGCACATTGACGCGCTCCGAAGTGGCTATTCCAGACATCGAGAAAATGCGGAGTGTCATCGATGCTGCTCAGGTACACCTGGGCTTTCAGCGCGTTACCCAGCGACGACCCGGCCGCCCGCAGGGCCGGCACGAATTTCTCACCGATCAGATATTCGGTCTGGCGGCGGATTTCGTAGCCGCCCCAGCGGCTATGCGACGCGACATGCGCCCGCGGATCAGGATTGCCGTCGACGCCGCGCGCCATCTGGCCCGCGATGAACACGAAGTCGCCGGAAGTCACCGCCGGCACGAACCCGGACCACTGCGGCGCGGTCACCTGCGGCGTGGGCACGCGTTGCGTGTCGCGGCCATCGCCCGGGACCACCGCGAGCAGGGACGCGGTAATGTCGGCCCCTCGGGTCAGTAATTCCTCCATCAGTACCGAGGTGCTCGGCGGAATGTAATTGCCGAATGCCGCCTTGCGCGCGAGGTGATAAGGATCGACCGCTTTCCAGGTGGGATAGTACTGATCGAGGCGCACGGTATTGGTGAAGCTCGTTCCAGCCTGGGCGAGGAGTTCCTTGAAGCGGCTGCAAATGAAGTCGCCTTCGCGTCGATGCTTGGGGAGACCGTGATAGGGCAGATCCGGATTTCCGGCGACCGATGGGTGAAGACCCAATGCGTAGTCGGTAGCCTCGATGCCGGTCAGGAAGACCCAGTTACCGGCTTTGATGCCGGGCGCATAGTGAATGTCGGTGTTCGGTATTCGCACCGGGCTGATTGGCGTGACTGCTCGTGTCATGGGACTTCTCCTATAGCTTGAGGCGCACACCGGTTTCCTTGACGACCGGCGCCCAGCGCACAATCTCATCTTCCAGGAACTGCTTGAACTCCCCGGGCGTGCTGTACCTGGGTTCACCGCCGAGGGTTTCGATGCGTTCGCGGACGTCGGGCATCTTCAGCGCGCGTACTATCTCGGCGTTGAGCTTGGCTACGATGGGCCTCGGTATTTTCGCGGGCGCCGCGACCCCCGCATAGCCCACCGACAGGAATCCCGGATAGCCGGCTTCCCCGAACGTCGGCACATCGGGAAGCATCGCACTGCGCGCAGGCGCTGCGATCGCGAGCACTCGCAGCCGACTGCCTCGAATATGTGCCATCGCACCCGGCATGTTGACGAACATGAAATCGACCCGCCCGCCGATCAGATCGGTCAACGCCGGTCCGCTGCCGTTGTAAGGCACGTGCACAGCAGCCATTCCTATTTGCTTCTTGAACAGCTCCGCCGCCAGGAAACTCGAGCTTCCGGTGCCGACCGAAGCGTAGGTCAGCCCATCCGGCTTGCCCTTCGCATACGCCGCGAGCTCCGCCACCGTTTTCACAGGCAAACGCTGATGCGTCACCAGCAGGTTCGGATACATCGAAATCAAGGTGATCGGCGCGAAGTCGTTGCGCGTGTCGTACGGCAGCTTGTCGTAGATGCTGATATTCAGGGAGAACGGCGTCGAGAGAAATATGAGCGTATAGCCGTCCGGTGTCGCCTTCGCACCGAGATTGTAGCCGATGGTGCCGCTCGCGCCGGGCCGCGCGTCGTTGACGATCGAGTGCCCCCATGCCTCGGTGAGCTTTTGGCCGACGATGCGCGCGAGAATGTCGGAGAGTCCTCCCGCGGGGTAATCGAGGATCCAGCGGATCGGCTTGTTCGGATAACCCGGCGCGGGGTCGGATACGGAGGGCTTCGCCGGTGCCTCCGCAGCCGGCGCGATAAGCGGCGCGGTGAGCGCTGCCGCAAACGCCGAGACTAATACCAAACGCATGGTTGCTTTCATCGTCCACCTCACACGTCAAGCTCTGCCGACTAAAGCGTTCCAATTTATCAAACTATCCGCCTGCACTGGATTTCGCCAATCATTCGACCCGAATGTTCGCAGCCTGGATAACCGTTGTCAACGCGCCCTGCGCTCACCTGCTCGAATGCCGCAAGCGGGTTCGCCAGGACCAGGTTGTCGTAAATCGAGCCGCTGAATAGCTGCGTCTCCTGCGGCACGACGCCGAAATAGCTGCGCAGCTCATTGGCGGGCAGGTGGTTGATGTCGTGGCCATCAAAATCCTCATTTCAGCCTCATATGCCGTTGGAAACACGGACCACGTTTCAGCCTCCCATGCCGTTGGAAGAGGCTACCACTTCCCTCCGCCGCCCCGCAGTGCCACAATATGGCAGACTATGCCAGCTGAGCCGATTCTCGAATATGTGGTTACGGGGCATGCCGCGTTCGAGATGAAACGACGCGGCATCGACGAAGCAATGCTGCGAAGCGTGCTCGCCGCACCCGGGCAGCGCGATTCAGTCCGGCCGGGCCGGGACGTGTTGCAAACCCGAGTGACTATCGAGGACAAGGAATTCGTGGTGCGAGTGTTTGTGGATATCGACCGCACGCCCGCGAACGTGGTCACCGTCTACCGGACGACTAAGATTCGCAAGTACTGGAGAAACGCGCCATGAAAGTCACCTACGACCAGCAGACCGATACGCTGAGCGTGGTTTTCCGCGAAGAAGCACCCATCGCGGAAAGCGACGAGGACAAGCCGGGCGTAATTCTGGATTACGACGCGCTGGGAAATCTTGTTTCGCTCGAAATCCTTGACGCGTCGAAGCGCGTGACCGAAACCCGCAAGATCGAATTCGAGACCGCGCAGTAGTCGCAGGCATCGGCACAGCTAGGACGCTCGGCGTCGGCGTCGATTACTACCAGGTCTTGTCGCAAAAAAGCTTGGAAGCCAATGCCTGAGCGGTGCTTCAGCTCACCTGAAGAGGCTATTACGGGGCTTGCGCGGTCATGTAGCGCAGGCGCCTCGCCTGCAATCGTTGACGGAGCTTTGTAGCGCAGGCGCCTGCGCTACGAAAACCAAACTAGCCGGAGCCGAGCTGCACGACAGCGTCGACAACGAGCGCCTTGGGTAATTGATGGGCGATGAATATCGTTCCCACCTTGCCGCGCAGTTGATTGATGGTTTGCGCGAAGTGCTCGGTCGTCTCCGCGTCGAGGCCCGATGTGGCCTCATCGAAAATCAGCAGCATCGGCTCCGTGAGCTGGCCCGCGAACATCTGAAAGGCGATGAGCATGCCGATCGTCATCTCGCGGCTGTTCATCACGATCCATGCGCCCACGCACAGGATCAGCAATGTCAGCAACTGCTCGAGTGGATTCTCATTGCGACCGGGATAGATTACCCGTGGAACCGTTGCCCGATTTGGAGCGGACACCACGTGCTTGCATTGTCGGGGACACGGCCATACCCCGATCCCCCTGACTGACCCCGCAGTCGCTCTGAATCGACCTAATGCCGGTTATCGCCGCTCTGCTGTCATGCCTTCGATATCGAGCGGCTCGCCGTTGAGATCGACATAGCTGGTCAGTGTTACTTGCTGCGTGATCAGCGTCTCAGCGGGACAGGCCTGCTTGGCATTTCGGATCAGGGTGGCGATCCGTTCCCGGGGCGCTTCGGACTCGAGCTTGAGATGGGTCATGACACTCTTCCACCGCACGTTCACGGTTCCCTTGAGCACGGAACCGCTCAGCACCTTGTTGAAGCCAACCTTGCAGCTTGCTCCCTTGACCTCGATTTTCATCATGGACGCGTACCGCGTCACCTGGGTGAGTAGTCAGAAACCCACCGCCATGGCCAAGTAGCCCATGGGGGAGCAGAAGGTGTCTTCGCCCCCGATGCGGGCGGGCTCGTCCGAGTAGACCTCGAATTTACGGTACCTGCCGACTTTGAGATGAAAATGACCCTCGACATTCTCGGTGTCGGCCTCAAGGTACTGCTCCACCCCCTGTTGCGGTATGTCCGGCTTGTCGATAATGCGCTCGCCCGGAACCGTGCTGAGCGCGTCCTGGTCCATGTGCTGAGTCAATTCGTGTTCCTCCTTTACAAGTTGCAGAGCACCGCCCTGCCGCTGCGTTCGGCTCTGTATCCCCTCATGCGGTGTTTGCTTGCCTTGGAATTATACGGATGAAGGACCCGGGGTTCAAAAAAATCCTCGACGACACCGTGGCCCAGTGCATAGCGGCGATCGAGAAGGACGGGGCAGACACGCTCCTGCTCGGATGCGAACCGCTCCAGGCATTTGCCGAAGAGGTCCGTCAGAAAGTGAACGAAGCGGGCTATGACGAGATACCGATCATCTGTGAGCTTTCCGCAGGCGTGGCCATGGCAAGGGCGATGGTGGATATGGGGGTGGTCCAGGTGGCCAGGGCCTATCCCAGTGCGGGTTTAAAGGCCATACCGGAATGCTGGTAAGTCAGTTTATTTTTTTCAGCCCGATGTCCTTGACCAGTTTCGCCCACTTGTCGGCCTCGGCGCGCGCGAACGCGAGGAACTCCTGCGGTGAACTCCCCACCGGCTCGTTGCCCAGCGTGCGCAACTGCTCCTTTGCCTCCGAACTCTCCAGCCCGCGCTTCGTCTCGGCATACAACCGCCGGATGACATCGGGAGGCGTTCCGGCCGGCGCATAGAAGCCGTACCAGCCGGTCACGACGTAACCCGGAATGGCCGATTCGCCGATCGTCGGCAGGTCCGGCAACTGTTCGACGCGTGTCGTCCCGGTCACGCCAAGGGCCCGCGCCCGACCCGCCAGCACCTGGGGAAGCACCGCGTTGGTGCTGCCGATGGTGCAGTCGATTTCGCCGCTGATGACTGCGGTAATGGCAAGCGCCGAACCTTTGTACGGTACATGCACCCAGCGGATGCCCGCCATCGCCGCGAACAGCTCGAGCGTCAGATGGTTGCCGCCGCCCACGCCCGAGGAGCCGTAGTTGAGCTGTCCCGGGCGGGCCTTGGCCAGCGTGATCAGATCCTTGACCGTTTTTACCGGTACTGTCGGGTGGCAGGCGAGTATGTAATT
>JACPTJ010000375.1 GCA_016192835.1 Betaproteobacteria bacterium | reverse complement strand
GACCGCGCCGAAGTGCGGGGCGGCCATGTCCACTACATTCCCAAGGGCGTCGAGCACTTCCTGCACAACCTGAGCGAGACCGAGCCGCTCGAGGCGATCGGCATCTACATCGGCGCGGGGAGCGTCGAGGAGACGGGTTACGTCTACACGGGCGAAGTGACCGAGGCCGACCTCAAGCCCCAGTAAGAGGCGCCGCCTTTCAATCGCACTTCGGGCCCGATCCGGCGTAGGGTGCGCTTGCGCACCATGCAGAAAAGATGTCCGACACCATCACATTGGTGCGCAAGCGCACCCTACGCTATGCCGTTGAATCGACGATATCGAATCTTGCCGAATTTTCTCTACCGGGTCACCCGAATCACGCGGCCCGGTGCCGGCCAAATGCCACGCCTGATCACGCGGGCGCCATCCAGGATGAGATAACTCTGCGCGCCGTAATGGGGGAGGGGGCGTGCCAATGACTTGAGCGATTCGGTATCGCTGACGGAGATAACCGCAACCGGCGCTCCGGTGCGCCTTCCGCTTCTTGCGTCGTCGACGGTCCACACCTGAGCCGATCCACGAACCCCGATTGTTGCAGGGCGGGGCGGAAGGCCCAGTTCTGAAAGCGCTGCATCCACGTCCCGGTGCAGCCCGACGACGAGCGCAGGTTCGGCCCCGCCCAAGGCTTCCGCAGGACTGCTGATCTTCGCGGGCATCTCGAAAAAGCGTTTGGCGAGCGTCTCCGCTGCAAGCCGGAATTCCGCGCCGGGTGACACCACCGCCATGCGCGGTGCGCGGGCGATCAGCCACTGGCGCAGAATAGGCGGAAGTTCCTCGCGATCGAGGACGCGCCACAGGCGCAGTTCGGGATCGAGGCGGATGCCCTCGGGTACCGCATCGAGTTCGATGATCGCAATATCCCGTTCGCGGTCGAACGCGATCTGGCGCGTTTGCGAGTTGCCGCCAGCGACGATTTCCACCGGTACCGTAATCGCGTAAGGCGGCGCCGTCTGGGTGAGCGTCAGTGCGAGTTTGTTTTTGCCGTTCTCGAGTAAAGCTCTCGCCTCGACGACGCGGACCGTCGGGCTGCCGGCCCGCTGCACCCACTGTTCGAAGAAAGTCTTGAGCGAGCGCCCCGCGGCCTGCTCGAAGGCGGCACGCAGGTCGTCCCACGAAGCGAGCTTGAAACGATGCCGCTCCCAGAAAAGACGCAAGCCGCGGCGGAAGGCGTCCTTGCCGATCGCATCGCGCAGCATCAGGAACACCATCGCCGATTTGCCGTAACCCACCGCCGCCTCGGCGCCGTGGGTGCGCGAGCGGAACGCCGCGAGCGGCCGGTGCGCGCCGGCGGGCACGGCGGCGAAATCCCGCAGCCATGACAGGCGCATTTCGCGCGCTGCCGCACGCGATTCGCGCTCCTTGTAAAAGTAATCGGCCATGAACGTGGTGAGTCCCTCGCTCCAATTGCCCTTCGCGTAATCGGCATAAACGCCGTTGCCCCACCAGTTGTGCAGCACTTCATGGCCGAGCGAAGTTGCGCGAATGAACGGAAGCTTGAGCACCTCCCTGCCGATGTAGGTGAGCGTGGGCATGCCGAAACCGGTAGGCAGCGGGCTTGCCACCACCGAAAATTCGCTGAATGGATAGGCGCCGATCTGCTCGGCATAAAGTTCGAGATAGCGGCGGCTGTCTTCGAGGTAGCCGTCGGCGAGCGCATCGAGGTCGCGATAAAAGTACGTCCGCAATCGGAGCGGCGTGGCGTCTCCCCGCGGCACGAGCTTTTCGCGCACCGTGTAGAGACCGGCCATGAGATCGATTCCGTCCGCCGGATGCTCGAACTCGAAAGTAGCGATGTAATGTCCGGCGGCGTCGCGCGGCGTCTCCTCCGTCACGAGACGCCCGGCGACAAGTCCGCGCTGATCGCCGGGAAGTGCGAGCTTCACGCGGTAGCTGAAATGCGCAGCAGGCCGCGGATACCAACCGCTTGCGGAGTGCAGGAAACTTCCTTCATGTGCCGTCATCGGAGAAATTGCGCCGAGCACTCTGCGATGATCGAGCGTCGCGTCGAGCGCGGGCAGCACACCGCTATACTCGATGCGCAGCTTTGCACCCTGCGGCGCCGTCACGCGCCAGTCGCGCATCTGGCTGTCACGGCGGCCGGATACCACGGAAACCGGCTTGCCGTCGACTGACGCGGCCACCACGGCCAGCGTGTGGTGCAGCACAAAGCCGAAGTCTCCCGAGGTGATGAGTTCGGCCGCGGCGTGGAAGCGGCGTGACTCCGGATCGAGCGTGACATCGAGGTCGAGGTGTCCGGTCCGTGGCGCAGCGAGAGCACCCGGTACAGCGACAAGCGCGCATGCAAGGAGTGCAAGCAAACGCAGCAGGACGCTCATTTGCGTGGCGGGAACTTGATCACCACATCGAGAGTTTCAGTACCGCGCTGGATCTGCATCGGCAGCCAGGTACCGTCGGGCTGCATGCGAATGGCGCTGACCACGCTGACCGATTTGACGACAGGGATGCCGGCGATCGACACGATGCGGTCGCCGGGCCTGAGACCCGTTTGCTCGGCGAGGCTGCCCGGGGAAACGGCTGCCAGCGTGACACTGCCCTCGATTTCTTCCAACCGCACGCCAAGCCGCGGGGGCGGAAGCTTGTCGCGCGGTATTTCAGGCATGGCGTACACGCCGTCAGCAAAGCCTGTTGTGATCGATTCGCAATCCTGCCGGGGGTCGACCGGCAGCAGCGCAGCAATATTGCTTACCCCAAGATCGCGCAACTGGTGCGGCACGCCGTAACCGTTGCGAACGTGCCCGCTGCCCATGATGCCCACGACGAGCAGGCGCAGGGCGCCTGGTCCGGCATCCATACGGCGGGCGAGCGCTTCGGCCATTGCACGGTCCCACGTCGTCTGCGATTCGACGAAGAAGCGAAACGCACTATCGTTCCTGTCAGGCGTTCCGGTTTCGCCCGCGCGACGGCGCGGATGCGCCTTGAACACCTCGAACAGGTAGTCCTGGTAGGCGTTCGAGGCCGGGGCCCGCTCGACGTTGAGCGCCACCATCGGAATCCGGTTGATCCTCGCGAACTGAAAGAGCGGCAGATAGAGTTCGGGCGGGAAATTCCAGATCTTCTCCCACCCGGTCTGCTCGAAAAACTGCGTAACCGTGAGCTCGCCCGCAATCCATCGGTCGAGCACTGCTTGCACGCGGCGCGGGAACGATTCGAAACCGATCGCCATCTGCGGCCTGAGCACGTGCAGCGCCGCGAGCGCCTGCAGTTGCCACTGATGATGGTCGGCGTCATCGTGCTGTTCGCCCAGCAACACGATATCGCGGCTTGCCATGTCGGCGAGCAATTCGCGTGCGGGCGCAGTGCGCGGCTGATCGCCGGCGAGCGTGTACCACGCCGCGGGCGCAAGACATGCCTGCTTCTGAACTGGGTGCATCGGCTGCTCCTGGGCGCGCGCCGAAACGGCGCAGATCATGGCGATGGCAGCAAGCACGCCGGCCGCGATCGAGGGTATAGTCTTGGTCATAGGTGCGTGGATTATCGCAGGACTTCAGGTCATATGGGTTGTCAGGGATGAAGCTTACGAATTCGGCAATACTTGCCATCGCGATGAGCATCGTCGTTGCTTCCGCCGCTGCGGCGGAAAGCAAGACGTTGCAGTCGGAGAAACATGCTTTCCGCATCGTCACGCTGGTGCAGGGGTTGAAGTACCCGTGGTCGCTTGCATTCCTGCCCGACGGACGGATGCTCGTGACAGAGCGTGCGGGACGGCTGCGGATCGTGTCCAAAGAATTCACGCTCGATCCGAAGCCGGTCGACGGCGCGCCGCGAGTAGTCGCGGTGGGACAGGGCGGAATGTTCGATGTGGTGCCGCACCCGAAGTACGCGGAAAACGGCTGGATTTATCTCGCGTATAACGGCCCCGGAGACAGAGGCCACGGCACGGAGCTGCTTCGCGCCAAGCTCGACGGCCATCGATTGACGCAGGAGCGGGTGCTGTTCCGTCTCGAGCCCAAATCGTCCGCGGGCCAGCATTTCGGCGGGCGCATCGTGTTCGATCGCAAGGGTTATGTTTATCTCACGCTCGGAGACCGTGGCGACAAGGACCGCGCGCAGCGTCTCGACGATCACGCGGGTTCGGTGATCAGGCTGCACGACGACGGGCGCGTGCCGGCGGACAATCCATTCGTACAGCGCCCCGGCGCGAAACCCGAGAAGTTCACGCTCGGCAACCGCAACATGCAGGGCGCGGCGCTGCATCCGCAGACCGGCGAGCTGTGGACGCACGAACACGGACCGCAGGGGGGCGACGAGATCAACGTGATCCGCGCCGGCCGTAACTATGGCTGGCCGGTCATCACTTACGGCGTCAATTACGGAATCGGCACCCGGATCGGCGAGGGCACGCACAAGCCCGGCATGGAGCAGCCGCTCCATAAATGGGTGCCATCGATCGCGCCTTCGGGCATGGCGTTTTACGAAGGCGACAAGTTTCCCAACTGGCGCGGTAACCTGCTGATCGGCGCGCTGCGCGACGAGATGCTGGTGCGCCTGGAGCTCGACGGTGAGAAGGTGCTGAAAGAGGAGCGGCTCATCAGGAATGCGATCGGCCGCATTCGCGATGTGCGCGTCGGCCCGGATGGGTACATCTATCTGCTCACTGACGAATCAAATGGCGTGCTGGCGCGGCTTGAACCCGTCAAATAGAACGCGATAAGGCGTCCCATTTAAACTTATCCGGAGGAGGTCTGAAGTGCAGCGGACGGCTCGCGCGCTGGCCCCTGCACTCAGACGATAGGGAATTCAAATCGGCGTACCCAGACAGATCATTGCGGCGTGAGTCCCATCCGCGCGACCAGCTTGCGATTGAACTCAATGTCCGCGAGAATCGTCTTGGCGAACTCCTGCGGCGTGGATGCGACGGGAATGTGCCCCTGCTCGGTGAACGTGCGCTTCGTCCCCGGATCCTCGAATGCCCTGACCACCTCAGCGCGGATGCGCGACACATACTCGGTCGGCGTGCCCGCCGGGAACCACATTCCATACCAGATCACGTACGCGTAGCCTTTGACCCCCGCTTCGTCGATGGTGGGCACGTCCGCAAGCACGTTCCAGCGCACGGGCGCGGTGATGCCGAGCGCGCGCAGCTTGCCCGTCCGGATATGCTCGAGCACGACCGTACCCACGATGAAGCACGCATCGATGCGCCCGGCGATAAGATCGATAACTGCCTGTCCGACGCCCTTGTAGGGAACGTGCGCGAGTTGTGTTCCGGCCATCATGTTGAACGACTCGGCGGCGAACTGCGTTACGCTTCCCACGCCGCCCGAGCCGTAGTTAAGCTTTCCGGGATGCGCCTTCGCAAGCGCGATGAGTTCCTGAACCGAGCGCGCCGGCACGCTCGGGTGAACGAGCAGCAGGTGACCCGCGCTTCTCGTCACGAGCGTGATCGGCGTGAAGTCTTTCACCGGGTCGTAGGGCAGCCTCTTCGAGACGCTCGGCAGCATCGCGTGGCTGGATGAGGTGACGAGGATCGTGTAGCCGTCCGGCGCCGACTTCGCGACTACGTCCGTTCCAATCGCGCCGCCCGCGCCGCCCCGGTTGTCGACGAACAGATTCTGGCCGATCGCCGTCGCGATCTTCTGTCCGAGCACGTGTCCGATGAAATCGATTCCCCCGCCGGCGACGTACGGCACCACCAGGCGGATCGGCCTCGATGGATAGTCCTTCGCCGCCTGCTGTTGTCCGAAGCTTGCCGCAGGCGCGCACGCAAGCAGCAATGCGCAGCAGAACACCCTTGGCCTCGATTTGAGCATGTCCTCTCCTCGCGTTTGGCGGCTCGACTTCCTCCTACCCGATGGAACGCTAGCACGAGCATACTTTGATGGCAATCAGCAGCCCATTCGACCACGGCCACCGGCTCAACGATGAGAACTTGCGCCGTCGCGGCTACCTGCGGAGTCCTTGCCCGTTTTGGAAATGCGCACCCCCTTGCAAGCAGCTGAGCGTTTCTCAGCCGCTCGACTGCTGAAATTGGGATAATATTCCGCTGATTCCATGGATGTCGGGCGCCGCTTGGACATCCTTTTTGGCTAAAACCCGAATTCATTTCCCCAGCAAAGGCCTATGTTGCCCAAGACGATGACCGTGATCTCCATTGCCCGTGCAGGCGGCCCGGAGGTCTTGAAACCCGATACCCGCCCGGTACCCCAACCCGAAGCGGGACAGGTGCTCATCAAAGTCGCATTTGCCGGGGTCAACCGGGCCGACTGTGATCAGCGCATCCGAGGATCCGCTCCCACTGCGGGGAATGAGATTCTCGGGCTGGAAGTGGCGGGTGAAATCGTTGCGACCGGCCCCGGGGTAACGCGCTGGAAAGCGGGTGATCGCGTCTGCGCGCTGGTCAATGGCGGCGGGTATGCACAATACTGCATTGCGGCCGAACCGATCACGCTCCCGATTCCTGCCGGGTTCGACTTGAAGCAAGCCGCCGCACTGCCCGAGGCGCTCTTAACCGCTTGGAGCAACGTGTTCATGACAGGGCGGCTCAAATCGGGTGAATGGCTGCTGGTGCATGGCGGCTCGAGTGGGGTGGGCACGATGGCGATCCAGCTTGCGCGACTGGAGGGCGCCAACGTGATTGCAACCGCCGGCAGTGTCGCCAAGTGCGATGCTTGCGTGAAGCTCGGGGCGGCGGGCGCGATCAACTATCGCGAGGAAGATTTCGTCGCGGCCGTGCAACGGATCACCGTCGGTCACGGCGCGGACGTCATCCTGGACATGGTCCAGGCGCGCTATGCGAGGAAAAATCTCGAGGCGCTCGCTACCGACGGCCGTATCGTTCACCTCAATCCCGGCGCCAACTATGAGGTTGAATTCTGCGCGCCGCTCGCTTTGATCATGACCAAGCGCGCGGTGGTAACCGGCTCGCGCTTGCGAATTTCGCCGCTGTCGCGCAAAGTCGAGATCGTGCGCCAGATCATGGACCGGGTCTGGCCTTATCTTGGGACGAGGGTCGTGCCGGTCATCGACTCGGTCATTGCGCTCGAGCGGGCTTCCGACGCCCATGCCCGCATGGAGTCGGGCGTGCATATCGGCAAGATCCTCCTTGAGGTATTCCACTAATGGCCACAAGTTTTAAGTGACTGTGGCAGCGAGCTGTGACATGCCAGAAAGGGCCCGTCAATGAAAAAAAGACGCGTATTGCTGTTGCTCCTGGTCGCCGCAGCTTTGCCGGCTGCGCAAGACATTGCCACGTGGTCCAAAGTGGTCAAAACCGGCAACATCAAAATCAATTGACGCGATTGTCCCATCGCGATGAGAATGCAGCAAGAAGCCAACCGCCCGCGCAAGGGCTCTTTGACAAGGAGAGAAATGATGCCGTTCTACAAGATTTCCGAAATGGAGGCGAAGCGTTCCAGGGTCGGTACCGCGATGGGGAAAGCCGTCGCGGGAGAACTCATCAAAGTGGCCGTCACGACGTATCAGGAGGGGGAAGGCCCCCCTCCGCACTTCCACCCGAACGAGGAGCAATTCATGCTCGTCCTCGAAGGGAAGATGCGAATGGTGGTCGGTGATGAAGAACGGATCATCGAACCCGGAATGCTGGTTCACATTCCTCGCAACACCCGGCACGGCGTCTGTGCGCTGGGAGGCCCCGCGGTCTTTTTTGCGGCGAAGAGTCCCGTCGGAACGGGCGACATGAGCCAGGACTACAACAAGGCCAAGGATGCAGACGAGGTCTGGAAACGTCTTTCTGCTTGAGCGCGTGGAAGCGCAAGGGCCAATGATTATTTAACCGAATCCCAAGTGCGCGTCCGGATGATGTGGGGTCCGCCCGATTTATTTCAGCGCCTTCGCGGCGAATTAATCCTAAGAGCGCCTAACATAATGAAACGCACGTGCGTTGCGGTCCAGAATTGGTGCTGGCGAGGCGCTCGATGCAGCTAATATCGGGAATATTGGCAAGTCGAGCAACGATGCTAGCGCCGATTCTGGCCGCAACCCCGAACAACATTAGAACCAACCGCTTACGAATAATGGGGCTGGCGCGAGTTTTGGCACATGGCATTGTCGAAAGTCCCTTGCTTAGAATGACTAAGCGGCGGGCCTTTCTTCGCGCCCTGAGCCAAAATTGTGCCAGCGCATCGTGTGTTTCATTATGTTAGGCGCTCTAAGGAAGCATTCATGCGTATCCACAATTT
>JACPTJ010000374.1 GCA_016192835.1 Betaproteobacteria bacterium | reverse complement strand
TCGTGCAACACGCGGATCACGGCAATCCCGTAATCGGTGATGCGGAAATAGATCGCGTGTCGCCCCACCCGGCTGCGGCGATACCCTTTGCGGATGTAATCGCAGGACGTGCCGAGCTGCGGATTGTTTGCGAGTTGATCGAAGGCGGCGGTGAGCTCATCGGTGTAACGATGAGCCTGCTCGATTCCCCATTCTTCGCGCGTGTACAGCCAGATGCCTTCAAGATCGCGCGCCGCTGCGGGGGCTAACCGGTATTCAGCGCGCTTTTTTGGCATGCTTGGTGATCATGTCTCGCTTGAAGCGTGCCGCGTCGAAGGGCTGCGGATCCCCGCTCGCTTCACCCTTGATAAGCTCTGCGCGAACTGCCTCTATTTCCGTGTTACGCGCCTGGTCGCGGCGGATCAAATCACGGACGTATTCGCTGTCATTGGTGAAACCTCCGGCCTTGATCTGCGCTTTGATCCACTCGTCCTGCTGGTCGGTGACGGTAATGGTCTTGCGGGTGGTTCCCATCTTGGTCTCCAAGGGGCTCCGGCATGCTTGCCGCCGAGAGTGCGGTTGCGGCTCAGCGATCAACCGCGTCGTTCAACCGGTCCAGCGTGTCTGAAAATTCGGCCAGCATGTCGTAGACGACCTGCCTGACAGTCGTTTCTTCGCGCAGGTCGCCAACGATCTGTCCCGCGGGATAGGTCAGAAGCGCGTCCGCCTTGAATTTGTTGATTCGCTCCATCGCTTCATTGATCAGCATGGACTGCAACGGCATGGGCAACGTCTTCGGTGCTGCAGGCGATTCCCAGGCGATCGACCACGCCGAAACAATACGACGGGTGGGCTTTCCGGTATTGCATCGGGAGCGCACGGTATCACTCGAAGTGGCCGCGAACAGTTTGCGTTTCAATTCCGGCGGCACCTCGCTTTCCACGGTTCCCAACCAAACAGTCCCGCACCACACGCCTTGCGCGCCGAGGGCCAATCCCGCTGCCAATTGCCGTCCGCGCCCGATTCCTCCGGCGGCGAGTACCGGTACCGGGGCGACGAGATCGACCACTTCCGGGACCAGCACCATGGTGGAAATCTCCCCGGTATGTCCGGCCGCCTCCCAGCCTTGGGCGACAATGATATCGATGCCTGCATCGGTCTGCCGCTTGGCATGCTTGGGGTGACCGATCAGACCACAGACCTTGAGCCCGAGGCTGTGGGACCTTTCGATCACGTGAGCCGGCGGCGTGCCCAGACCGCTGACTATCATTCTCGCTTGAGGATGCCGGTAGACCACCTCGAGACGACGCTCCGCTTCGCGATGCGTTTTCGTCATGTTGCTCATGTAATGCCGGAACGCTTCGTCGCTCTCTTCCCTGGAAAATTCCGGGACGTTATGCTGCTTCAGTAAAGCCTCAACGAAGTCACGATGCTCCCTGGGCAAATACTGTTTGGCGGTTTCAGGCGTCAGATTCTCGAATTCCTGCGGCGGCGCGGACGGGAAAAGAACGTCGACGCCGTAGGGTTTCCCCTCCGCATGCCGGTCGATCCAGGACAATTCGATTTCGAGTTGCTCGGTCGTTACGTGTGAAGTGCCGAGCGTGCCCATTCCGCCCGCCCGGCTCACCTCCGCGACGACATCCCGGCAGTGCGAGAACGCAAAAATCGGGGCATCGAGTCCAAACATGTCCATCACGGGTGTGCGCATCTCTGTCTCTCCAGGTAGGCTAATCGCGCGCTGCTTGTGCTACCGGTGCCGTCAGATTTCTTCGCCGATTTTGCCGCCCGATTTTAGCCTCTGAGTCAATCAGGGTAAACTTGCTTTTTCAGGGGAGGGTCCGATGTCCATCATACGGCTTCAAAATGCCGCGCTCGCCGCGGCACTCGTGGTTGCGTCGTTCTGCGGGAGCGCGCTCGCGCAGTCGTACCCCAGCAAGCCGATTCGGCTCGTCCTGCCGTTCCCGGCCGCCGGGCCCAGCGACATTGTGGGGCGCGTGGTGGGACAGAAACTCGCCGAGCAGCTCGGCGAAAACGTGGTGCCGGACAACCGGGTGGGCGCCGGCGGAAGTGTGGGAATTGCCGCGGTGACCAAGGCGCCGCCCGATGGCTATACGGTAATGGTCGTCTCGGCGGCGATTGCAATCATCCCGTCGCTCTATGCCAACCTTTCCTATGATGCGCTCAGGGACCTGGCTCCCGTGGCGCGCCTGGCAACGATCGAGAACGTGCTGCTCGTGCATCCGTCGGTCCCCGCCAAAACGCTGCGGCAGTTCGTGACGCTTGCGCGTGCCAACCCGGGCAAGCTCAACTATGGCTCGGGGGGTCCCGGAACGACCAACCACCTCGCCAACGAATTGCTGAAGAACCTCGAGAAAATAAACATGGTGCACGTCCCGTACAAGGGCGCGACGCTCGCGACCGTGGCGCTGATCGGAGGCGAGGTCGACGAGGTGATCGTGTCGGTCGCGTCCGCGTTGCCGATGATCCAGACCGGCAAGGTGCGCCCGCTGGCGGTGCTCTCCGAGCGCCGCGTGGCGACGCTTCCCGACGTGCCGACGGCGAAGGAGTCCGGTGTCGACGATTTCCTGATGTCGATCTGGTACGGCATGTTCGCGCCGGCGGGAACGCCGCGCGAAATCATCTCGCGGCTTAACCGTGAAATCATGAAAGCTCTCGAATCGCCCGCGATGCGCGAGCGCATGGCCGCTGCAGGCATAGACCCATGGCCCGGAACGCCCGAGCAGATGGCGGGTCTTTTGCGCAGCGAGACGGCACGTTTTGCAAAAATCATCGAGAGCGCCGGCCTGAAGAAGAATTGAAATGTCCATTGACTCTGATGAAAGGTGTTGCAATGTCTGGTTCGCATGACGCCCCGCCGAACGTGCTGGATCGCCCGCTGGAAATCGGCCCGGAGGATTGGAGCGTGCGCGATTTCTACCAGTTGATGACAGCACTGGTGATACCGCGACCGATCGGGTGGATGTCGACGATCTCCGCAACCGGCGTGCGCAATGTCGCGCCGTACTCGTACTTCAACC
Source organism: Betaproteobacteria bacterium (assembly GCA_016192835.1). GTDB lineage: Bacteria > Pseudomonadota > Gammaproteobacteria > Burkholderiales > SG8-41 > PALSA-1004. The sequence continues at coordinate 1,939 of JACPTJ010000374.1, read as the reverse complement.
TGATGGGCAGCGATCCGTTCTACGTCGCGTTCGGCTCAACCGGGGCAAAGGATACCCTCACGAACCTGCGCGAAGTGCCGGAGTTCGTCGCCAACATCGTGTCGATGCCCGTGCTGGAGAAAATGAACTTCACTTCAACTGACTTTCCGCGCGATCAGGACGAATTCGAGTGGGCTGGACTCACAGCGGTGCCCTCGTTCAGAGTACGCCCGCCGCGGGTGGGGGAATCCCGCGCGCATCTGGAATGCGAACTGGTCCAGATCGTGGACGACCGCAATACTCACATCGTGCTTGGCCGTATCGTGCACGCGCATGTCGACGCGTCGGTGTGGAAAGACGGCCGCGTCGATCCGCGGCTCCTCGATCCGGTGTGCCGCCTTTCCGGCTCCGGCTACGCGTCGCTCGGCGAGCTCATCAGCGTGAAGCGTCCCGCGTGGAAAAACCTCATGGGCACCCATGGCCAGGAAGCGATGCCGCGCGCGGTCAAGCGCATGGGGACAGACCACTAAGCCAGACTTGGCCGATAACAGCCGTAGGGCGCAGCTTTAGCGCGCCGAACAACGGACGCTATCACCCTCGAAGGCGCGCTAAAGCCGCGCCCTACCGCTCAATAGTGGTCTGTCCATATACACGTGAAAGCCCGACTTGACCGATAGCACCAGCCCGCAGCACGCGCACTCGAAACAATCGTTCGCCGCGCTGCGCCATCAAGCGTTCCGCGCCTATTTCGTCACTTCCGCGCTGGCGATGATGGCCGACAGCATCGAGCATGTGATCAGCTACTGGATGATGTTCGAGAAGTTTCATTCGCCGGCGCTGGGCGGCTTTGCCGTGGTTTCGCACTGGCTGCCTTTTCTCCTGTTCTCGGTATACTCCGGCGCGCTGGCGGACCGTTTCGACCCGCGGCGCATCATCCAGATCGGAATGTTTTTTTTCATCGCCGCCTCGCTCGGGTGGGGGTTTTTTTTCGTCACCGATACGCTCGAGATGTGGCACGCGATGGTGCTGCTGGTGATTCACGGTCTTGCCGGCGTATTGTGGGGGCCCGCGGGCCAGCTGCTGATCCACGACATCGTCGGACCCGAGCGGCTGCAAAGCGCGGTGCGCCTGAGCGCCACGGCGCGTATGCTGGGTCTGCTGATGGGCCCGGCCGTGGGCGGCGGGCTCATGCTCGCGCTCGGTCCCGCGTACGGGATTCTCGCCAACGCGCTGATTTACTTGCCGCTGGTGGTGTGGCTGTGGAAAGCGCCTTTCAGGCCGCGCTCCCACGGAAAACATGGCGCACCCGCGGTGCGCGGCCTCGCGGACATCGTCGCGGCAATCCGCGACATTGCCGGCAACCGCACCATCGTGTCCATGATCCTGCTCGCGGGCGGGGCGTCGTTGTTTGTCGGCAACGCCTACCAGGCGCAGATGCCGGAGTTCGCGCACGACCTCGGCCACGGCAACGCGGACATTGCCTACAGCATGCTGCTCGCTGCCGACGCCGCGGGCGCGCTGATCGCAGGCTTCGTTCTCGAGAGCCGGGGCTTGCTGCAGGCGCGTCCCAAGACCGCATTCATACTGGCCATGCTGTGGTGCTGCGCGATCGGCGGGTTCGCGGCGGCCGGCACTTATCCGCTCGCCTTCGCGCTGCTGTTTGTGGCGGGATTCCTGCAACTCTCGTTTTCCGCCATGGCGCAAACGCTGGTGCAACTCCACGCGCCCGCACACATCCGCGGCCGCGTGATCGGGCTCTACAACATGTCGGGCCTCGGTTTGCGCGCGTTCGCCGGCGTCACCGTCGGCCTGATGGGCAGCCTGATCGGCATCCACTGGTCGCTCGCCCTGAGCGCGACGGCCCTGCTCGCGATCATCATCGGCTTGTTGGGATTTATATCGGGAAAGACCACTAAGCCAAGCCAATCGAGTTAGTGGTTTGTCCCGTCGCCCCGCTTCG
>JACPTJ010000373.1 GCA_016192835.1 Betaproteobacteria bacterium | reverse complement strand
GCGGCCTCCGGCATGATGAGCGTCACGGGATTTCCCGACGGTCCGCCGCTGAAAGCCGGTGCGACGGTAGTCGATATCGCGGGCGGGACCCACCTGTATGCCGGCATCGTCACCGCGCTTTACGAGCGCGAGCGCACCGGCGTTGGCCGCCTGGTCGAGGTGTCGATGCAGGAATGCGTCTACCCGATGCTCGCCACCAATCTGGGTGCATACTACAACTCGGGCGGCAAAGTGCCGCAGCGCACGGGCAACCTGCACGGCGGGCTCGCCCTCGTGCCTCACAATGTTTACCCGGCGAAAGACGGGTATGTCGCACTGCAATGCGTGATCGAGAATCATTGGACGCAGTTGCTCCACGCGATGGGACGCGAGGACCTCACGGACGATCCGCGCTTCGCCACCAACGCCGCGCGGTGCAGGAATCAGGCTGTAACCGACGCTCTCGTCACCGAATGGACTACGCAGCATGGCAAACTGGAGATCTTCGAGATCACGCGGCGTCACCGGATTCCGTGCGCGGCGGTGCGCGACGTGGTTGAAGTGATGAACGATCCGCACATGCACGAGCGCGGAGCGCTGGAATGGATCGACCACCCGGAGCTCGGCCGCATCGTCGTGCCGGCAACTCCGCAGCGTCTGCACGGCGCACCGATTGTACCGACGGTGCCGAGCCCCGGGCTCGGCGAGCATAACGCCGAAATCTATGGCGGCTGGCTCGGGCTTTCGATGGCCGAGATAGCCGACTTGAAGCGCGACGGGGTTATCTAGCCCAAGCCGCGCGTCTTGTAAGGGAGTTCCATCATAAAGGAGGATCGCACATGTCGAACATGAGGTTATTCCAGGTCGTTGCCATGGTTGTCGCATGCCTTGTGGCGCCTATCGCAGCTTCGCAGGGCGCATTTCCGGAGAGGCCCGTAAAAATTGTTGTTCCGTATCCGCCGGGCGGGGCCACCGACTCGGCGGCGCGCGTTTTCGCGCAAGGCCTCACCGAACTGCTCGGGCAGCAATTCCTCGTCGAAAACAGGGCGGGGGGAGGCACCAACATTGGAGCGGCGTACGTGGCCCATTCCGCTCCGGATGGCTACACGTTATACGTCGCCAATTTCGCTTCCAACGGGGCGAACAAATTCCTTTACAAGAAACTTGCGTTCGATCCCGATAAAGACTTTGCGCCGGTGGCCCTGATGACCCTTTCGCCCATGTTTCTCGTGGTGCATCCGTCGGTGCCCGCGAAATCGGTCAAGGATCTCGTGCTCCTGGGAAAGAAGAACCCGGGGAAGCTGACTTATGGATCCGCCGGCGTTGGTTCGCCCAACCACCTGGCCGGCGAGCTGTTCCGGATGGAAACGGGTATCAAGGTCGTGCATGTTCCGTACAAGGGTTCGGCCATGTCAAGCCTCGCTCTTCTGGGCGGCGAAACCGACTACATATTTGACGCAACCGCCATGATGTACGTGCATGCAGGAAAGCTGAAGGTTCTTGCCGTCGCGTACACCAAACGCTGGCCTACCGAACCGAATGTTCCGTCCATGACCGAAGCCGGCTATCCCGGCATTTCGGTGGAGCCCTTTTTTGCGCTGGTAGCTCCTGCGAACACTCCCGTTGCGATTCGGCAGAAACTGAATGACGCGGCGCGCGTCATTGGGAAACGCCCGGATGCCGCCGCCAAGCTGGCCCCGATCGGAGTAATACCCCAGTCACTTACTCTGAAAGAGACCGCCGACTTCCTGCTCGAACAAGGCACCAAGTGGGGACCGGTAGTGAAGGCCTCGGGCGCGCAAGTGGACTAATCAAAGCAAAGGGGGAAGAAGTTTCGTTTGGGATGAAATGACGATCGGATTGCCTGAAGAGTACCGCATGCTGCAGGAGCTCGCGGCGAAATTTGTCGACCACGAGCTGATGCCGCTGGAACCCGCGGTGCTGGCGCGGGAGGCGAACGGCCTGCCGATTGCTCTCACCGAGCAGGAGGAAGCGCCGCTGCTCGCCAAGTGTCGCGAGCTCGGCCTGTGGGGCCTCGACGTGCCGGAGTCTATCGGCGGCGCGAACCTGCCGGCGGTGGCACGGATGGGCGTCTACGAGGAACTCGGCCGCACCGTCACTCCCTTCACCTTCCCGCCGGACTCGCCCGATCTGCACATGCTGATGGCAACAGCGAACGAACGCCAGCGCAAGCTCTATCTCGAGCCCTATGCGCGCGGCGAGATGCGCTCGGCGATCGCCGTTTCCGAACCCGGCGCCGGCGCCGATCCCGCCGCCATGACCACGCGCGCGGTGAAGGATGGCGAGCACTGGGTCATCAACGGCCGCAAGATCTGGATCAGCTTCGTGAAAGCGGCCGACTTCACGATCGTCATGGCCCTGACCGATCCGGCCAAAAAAGCGCGCGGCGGCATCACCGCGTTTATCGTCGAAAAAGGCACGCCGGGATTCATCATCGGGCGCGAGATCGCGATGCTCGGGGGCGCGCGCACCTATGAAGTGGTGTTCGAGGACTGCCGCCTGCACGAAGACCAGGTGCTCGGCAAAGTCGGCGACGGCTTCGGTCCCATGCAGCTGCGCCTCACCGTGCGGCGGCTCGAGATGGGCGCGTGGTGTGTCGGCATGG
>JACPTJ010000372.1 GCA_016192835.1 Betaproteobacteria bacterium | reverse complement strand
CGGCGTGAGCGGATTCTCGAAGCTGCCTTTGGCGGCCATCGTCTGGTGGGTGAGCCTGCGGCCATCTTTGAGGGTGATATCGATGACCGCGCGCCAGCGGCGTTGCGCATCGGTGAGACCCGGGTCGCCAACGGCTTCGATCCGTTTGCGCACGGCAAGCACTTTGCGGTCTTTCATCCGTGCGAAGTCGTGCGCCGACTTGAACGTGATGTTGCCGTCGATCAGCATTACCGCGAGCAGATGTTGCACCGAAATGTCCGGCATGTCGCGATTGTTGACGATTTCCAGTTCCTTGTCGGGCATGCGCACCACGAGCTTTTCGACCGCATCGGCGGTGACGCCGTGTTGTGCGATCAGTTCGCGCAGCACGTGCATGGGTCCCTGGATCGGGCCGCCGACCGGCCAGCGCTTGATGGCGGCGCGCAGAATTTCGTAGTCCTTGCCGAGCCCGCGGATCATCTCGTTGCGGTCGATTGCCTCCGGCGCGAAAGTGAAGAAGAAATCGCGTTCGCCCGAGAAAATGTCCTCGACGCCGGTCCAGCCGTGCGCGGCCATCAACGCCGCTGCGGTACCGTTGTGTGCCGGCATGCCGCCCATGGCGTAGGCTTTTTCGATGTGCCACGGGTCACGGAACATGGTATAGAGCCCGGCGGTTTGCTGGCCGGTATAGGACAGCATGTAACGCATCTTCAATGCATCGAGCCTGAGCAGCGACCCTGCCGCTGCCGCCGCGCCGAACAATTGCCCGGTTGCTCCGGCATGATGGCCCGAACGCAGGTAGGGCATGGGTTTAAGCGTCAGCAGTATGCGCGCGCAGATGTCGTAGCCGAGCACGATGGAACGCAGTACCGCCGCACCGGAGAGCCGGTTACGCTCGCCGATGGCCAGCGCTGCCGGCACGACGCTCGTACCCGGATGGGTAAGCGTGGGCGGGTGAGTGTCGTCCGTCTCATCGGCATGACCGAACATGCCGTTGGCGAGCGCCGCATTGGCGGCGGAAGTGACGATGCGGGTACCAATCACGCCCGCTTCGGGTTTGCCGCCGATCGATCTCACATAGGCGATGGCTTTTTTTCCCGGCAGCAGGCGGGTGCCCGAAATCATCGCGGCAAAAGTATCCACGAGGTGCAATTTCGCCCGCTCACTTACGGCGGAAGGCAGTGGCTGTCTGAGCGCGGTTGCGATATACGCGCTGAGCTTCAGCATGAGCGGCGAGATATTGTCGTGCGGCCTGCGCATGGGTGCCTCCGCTAATCGTTTGGCGCGATGATAGCACCGCGGCCGGGCAGCGGCCGGATGCACAGTGCGTCATTATTGACGCTGGCTACGCCACCCGCTGTTGATGCAGCCGCCGTGCGGCATTCTCGGCGCGCGCGTCGTCGATTTCCCGCATCACACCGGGAAGGTCGACCGGTTTCATGCTGCGCTCGAAATGCCCCGTGAGTTCGACCTCCGGATGCAGGCCACCTTGCTCGTAGAGCGACCAGATTTCTTTGCCATAGTCGGTGGCCAGAAGTTCCGGCGCGAAACGGCCGAAGTAATTCTTCAGATTCCCAACGTCCCGTTCCAGCATGCTGGCGGCGTGGTTGTTGCCCGCGGCATCGACGGCTTGCGGCAGATCGATGATGACCGGACCTGCGCTGCCGATGAGCACGTTGTATTCGGAGAGATCGCCATGCACGATCCCGGCGCACAACATGCGCACCACCTGCATCATCAATGTGCGGTGGTGCGTGCGCGCGTCTTCTGCGGTGAACTCCACGTCATTCAGCCGGGGGGCCGGATTGCCGTCGGCGTCGGTCACCAGTTCCATCAGCAACACGCCTTCGTGGAAGTTATAGGGCTTGGGAACGCGCACGCCGGCAGCGGCGAGGCGGTACAAGGCATCGACTTCGGCGCTTTGCCAGGATTCTTCCTGAACTTTGCGGCCATAGCGCGTGCCTTTTTCGATCGCGCGTGCGCGGCGGCTGTTTTTCGTTTTGCGGCCTTCGGTGTAATCGACGGCCTGGCGAAAGCTGCGCTTGTTGGCTTCCTTATATACCTTGGCGCAACGTACATCTTCCCCGCAGCGGACCATGAAGACCATGGCCTCCTTGCCGCTCATCAGTTGGCGGATAACGCCATCCACCACGCCATCTTCGACGAGCGGTTCGAGCCTCTTGGGGATTTTCATGGGTGTTTTGGTGGCGCGCTTCAATGGAGACGGGCGCGATTATGGTATAAATCGGCGGGATTGTGCAAAAATTCGGGCAACTGAAAGGGAAAATCATGAAATTGTTTGTCGCTATTCTGGTAATGCTCGGCATCAGCGTTGGTTGGGCCGCGGACAAGCCGCCGCACCCCGGCATTGGCAAGTCGATGGACGTGGGAGACGTCAAGGTTGCCAAGGCCAGTGGCCCGGATGCTCGCACCGTGGCGGAAATCATCATCAAGAGGATCGAACTCAAAGACAAGACTGTCCTGGTTCGGGGCAAGGTCGTGAAGTTTACGCCGGAAGTGCTCGGGAAGAACTGGATCCATCTGCGTGACGGGTCGGGCTCGGCCGCGGACAATACGCACGACGTGCTGGTGACGACCAAAGACCAGGCCAAAATCGGGGACGTCGTGGTGGCGAAGGGCGTCGTGCACACCGACCGGGACCTTGGGTCGGGCTATTCGTATAAGGTTCTGGTCGAAGAAGCCACGCTGCAGAAGTGAAAATCACCGCGATCTGCGAAGCGGTCGTTGCGCTCAGCTCGGATATCCGTAACGCCTACATCGATTTCAGCAAAATGACGGCGAGCGTCGTTGCCGTCGTCACCGATGTCCGGCGCGACGGCAAAAGAGTCGTCGGCTACGGTTTCAATTCCAACGGCCGTTACGCTCAGAGCGGGCTCATGCGCGAGCGCTTCATTCCGCGCATCATGAGCGCTGAACCGAAGTCGCTGGCAAACGACGCGGGAGACAATCTGGATCCGCACCGGATCCGGGCGTGCATGATGGCGAACGAGAAGCCGGGCGGTCACGGCGAGCGCTCGGTCGCGGTCGGCGCGATCGACATGGCGGTGTGGGACGCGGTGGCCAAGATCGAAGGCAAGCCGCTCTACCGGCTGCTCGCCGAGCGCTACCGCGGCGGCGTGGCCGACGCCAATGTTTTCGTGTATGCCGCGGGCGGCTACTACTATCCCGGCAAGAACGTGCAGGCACTGGCCGACGAGATGAAGAAGTATCTCGATCTCGGCTATACAGTGGTCAAGATGAAAATCGGCGGCGCATCGCTTGCCGATGACATCAATCGGATCGAAGCCGTGATCAAAGTAGTGGGTTCCGGGAAAAATGTCGCGGTCGATGCCAATGGCCGCTTCGACCTCAGGACTGCGATCGAGTATGCGCGCGCGTTGCAGCCTTACGGACTGTTCTGGTACGAAGAAGCGGGAGACCCGCTCGACTTTCAGCTGCAGGCCGAACTCGCCAGTCACTACGACGGGCCGCTGGCGACCGGCGAGAATCTGTTCTCGATGCAGGACGCGCGCAATCTGATCCGTTACGGCGGCATGCGGGCGGAGCGCGACTGGCTGCAGTTTGACTGCGCGCTCTCGTACGGCTTGGTCGAATACCTGCGCACGCCTGAAATGCTCAAGCAGCATGCATGGTCGCCGCGCCGCTGCATTCCGCACGGCGGGCATCAGATGTCCCTCAATATCGCGGCGGGGCTCGGCCTCGGCGGCAACGAATCGTATCCGGACGTGTTCCAGCCGTTCGGCGGTTTCGCCGACGGCACGCCGGTCGAGAACGGTCGTGTGAAGATGCCCGAAGTCCCGGGCGTCGGGTTCGAAGCGAAGGCAAACCTGTATGCGGTGATGCGAAATCTCGCCGCCGGTTGAGCCAGAGGAAGTGGGTTAAAATGTCCGATGAACCTCAACGAGAATATTCATGAATACAAACGTGCAAATCAATCTTCACGCCGGGCGCGGGGAAAACGACCGCAAAATCCTGCAGCGCGATCAGGTGCCGCGGCTGTTCCAGCCGCTGACGCTGCGCTCGGTGACGGTCCGCAACCGCATCATGGTCTCACCGATGTGCCAGTACTCGGCCACCGATGGCGTTGCCAACGACTGGCACCTGCAGCACCTGGGCTCGCGCGCCGTGGGTGGGGCGGGCATCGTGAGTACGGAAGTCGTGCACATTGAGCCGCGCGGACGCATCACGCCGCACTGCCTGGGCCTGTGGAACGACGAGCAGCGCGACGCGCTCGCCCGCATCGTGCGGTTCGTGAAGTCGCAAGGCGCTGCGATAGCAATCCAGATCGGGCATGCGGGCCGCAAGGCCTCGACCGCGCAGCCGTGGAAAGGCGGCAAGCCGTTGTCCGTTCAGGAGGGTGGATGGCAGACGATTGCGCCATCGCCGCTGCCGTTCGCGGACGGATATGCGGTGCCGGCCGAGATGGATCTGGATACCATCGCCGCGACGCTCAAGCTGTTCGCTGCAAGCACGCGGCGGGCGCGGGAAGCCGGATTCGATATCGTGGAATTGCACGCCGCGCACGGTTACCTGATCCACGAGTTTCTGTCGCCGCTCTCCAATCGCCGCACCGACCGCTACGGCGGCAGTTTTGAGAACCGCGCCCGCTTGCTGCTCGAAGCGATAGACGCGGTGCGCTCGGAGTGGCCGGATGACATGCCGCTGTTCGTGCGGCTGTCGTCGGTGGACTGGGTGGAAGGCGGCTGCGATCTCGAGGGCACGGTCAGGCTCGCGCAACTGCTCAAGGCGGGCGGCAAGGTCGATCTCATCGACAGTTCGAGCGGCGGCGTCGATCCGCGGCAGAAAATCCCGCTCTTTCCCGGATATCAGGTGCCGTTTGCGGCAGAAATCCGGCGCCGCGCGGGCATCGCGACCGGCGCCGTCGGCCTGATCAATGCGCCCGACCTCGCGGAGCAGATTCTGGCGACCGGCCAGGCCGATCTGATCATCATGGCGCGCGCCATGCTCAATGACCCGTACTGGCCGCTGCACGCGGCGAAGGTGCTGAAGACGAAGATTCCGTGGCCCCCGCAGTACGAGCGCGGCGATATTTTCTAGAGAGTATTGCTAAATTGCGTGACAATTCGACCGCAAATTGACGAACCCGTAGGGTGGATGGAGGCGGAGCTGTTCCCGCCGGAATCCACCGATACCCAAACTGGTGGATTGCGCTTCGCTCCATCCACCCTACGCGTCGCACGATTCACGCGGGTCGGGATGGATGGCTCGCGCCGCACTTCCAGCACTCGGTGAACTGGCCTTCGAGGGCTTCGCCACAATTCGCACACGTCCAGCGCTCGTGACCATAGCGGCGGGCGGCCGTGCCGCGCAGGAACTCGATCACTATGCGGTCGGCATACGCGGCGAGCGCTTCGTCGAGGATCCACACCGTCGGCAGTACCGGCAGTTCGCCGAACGCGCCGTAGAGCTGGTCGCCCCTGACTTCGGCGCGTATTCCCTCGGCTTCCAGCATGCCTTTGATCAGGTGTGCTTCGGTCGGGTGTCTCGCGGTGTGTACGAGTTTCATGTCGAATCCACAGCATTTCATTGTGCCCCGAATTCAGGCGCTGTCAATCGGGCGGCGTGGGATAATAACGTTTAACACGTCGATCACGAAGGACGAAATCTTGGCAACCCTGAACATTTTCAGCGCCGGGGCCGCGCAGGCCGTGGTGACGCAGATCGCGGAGAAATTCCAGCGCGAAAGCGGCGACCCGGTCAATGCCGTTTATGGCGCGGTCGGCGCGATGAAGGCGCACATCGTCGCCGGCGAAGCCGCCGATGTGATCGTTCTCACCGCTGCCCTGATCGATGAATTGATCCAGCAGGGGTGGGTGGTTCCGGGCTCGCGCATCGATCTCGGCAAAGTCGGCACCGGTGTCGCGGTGCGCGCCGGCACGCCGCTGCCGGACGTTGGTAATGCCGCCGCATTGCGCGATAGCCTGCTGGCCGCAACCCGAATCGTGTGTCCGGATCCTGCGGTCGCCACCGCGGGCAAAGTGGTGCTCAACGTGCTCGACCGGCCCGGGATTTCCGGCGAGGTCAAGGCAAGGCTGCAGTATTTTCCGAACGGCTACGCGGCGATGGCGCACCTGGCACAAAGCACGGGCACGCTTGAGATGGGGATCACCCAAATCACCGAAATCATCGCGAATCGGCGAGTTACGCTGGTCGGACCGCTGCCGCCGGAGCTGCAGAACATCGCGGTATATTCGGTGGGGCTCGCGGCGCATTCGGCGCATCCCGGGCGCGCGCAGGAATTCATCCGCCGCCTGACCGGTATCGATGCGCAAGCGGTGTTGAGCGCTGCCGGCTTCGATATCAGCTGATCGCCAAACGTTATGAACGCACCAGCCATCAAGTCGGTTGCCGAGCAGCTTGCCGACAGCGTCGCGGCGCTCAGCGGCGACAAAATTCCGGCGCCGGTGCGCGCGCGCGCCGAAGAACTGCTGGTCGACGTCGCCGGGCTGTGCGTCGCCGCGCGTAACACCGATTACATCCGCGCGCTGGTCGCCGCGGTCGACCATGGAGGCACGTGCAGCGCGCTCGGGCACAGCGGCGGATTCAGTGCAGAAGACGCGGCGATGCTTAACGGCACCGCCGCGCACGGCGAGGATTTCGACGATACGTTCGAAGGCGGGCCGGTGCACAGCGGCGCCGTGATCGTGCCCGCGGTGCTCGCCGCGTGCGAGCGCTTCGGCCGCAACGGGCGCGCGGCGCTCATCGGCATGGCGGCCGGCGTCGAAGCGCTGTGCCGGCTGAGCCTCGTGATTCCGAAGGCGATCCACAAGGCGGGCTTTCACCCGACCAGCGTGTTGGGCGCGATGGCCTCGACGCTCGCCGTGTCGGCGACGCTTGGTCTCAATCGCAAACAGACGGTCGATGCGCTCGGCATCGCCGGCAGCATGGCGGGCGGCATCATCGAATACCTCGCCGAGGGCGCGTGGACCAAGCGGCTGCACGCCGGCTGGGCGGCGCGTATCGGGCTGCATGCGGCGCGCATTGGACAAGAGGGCTTTCTGGGGCCGCGCACGGTGTTCGAAGGCACGCACGGGCTTTTCAACGGCTTCGCGCGCAGCGCGCGCGGCGACTTTGATGCCGTCACGCGCGATTTCGGGCGCGAGTGGCTGATGTTGAGCCTGACTTTCAAGCCTTATGCGACCGGCACCATGAACCAGCCGTATATCGACTGCGCGTTGCGCCTCGCGCGCAAGGGCTTTGCCGCCGACGATGTCGCCGAGATATTGTGCGAGACGGCCGAAGGCTACGTGCACCGGTTGTGGGAGCCGCTTGCCTCCAAGCATCGTCCCGCCAACGATTACGCCGCCAAGTTCAGCGCGCCGTTCAACATCGCGGTCGCGTTCGTCACCGGCGGCGCCGGTCTCGAATCCTTCAGCGAGAAGACGGTGCGCGACGCGCGCATACTCGGGCTCGCATCCAAAGTGCGCTACGTGGTCGATCCCGCTAATCCGTATCCCCGGGCCTACACCGGCCACATCAGGATGACGCTCAAGGACGGGCGCGTGTTCGAGGAGCGCCAGCCGCATATCCGCGGCGGCGTCCACGAGCCGCTCTCGCGCGAGGACATCGAGCGCAAGTTCCGCGGCAACGTGGCTTACGGGGGCTGGAGCGACGCGCGCGCAGACCAGTTTCTGCGTTTCGCCAAAACCGCGTTCGGCAGCAAGCTCGATTTGTCGCAGTTTCGCGGTTAGCAGTACAACTCAAGGAGAAAAAGCAGTCATGGCATTGACACCGATCCGCAGGGTGGTTACCGGAAACGACGCGCGCGGCAAATCGAAAGTGGTTTGGGACGACCCCTCTCCCGGCACGCATGAAACGCAGTTGCCCGGTGCGGGCGGTGGGCAGGTCAAGGGCCGCGGCCATACCGATTTCTGGGTGTGGCGCGAGACGCCGCCGCCGCTCGACGGCAAGGAAGACGCCGGCCTGTGGGACGACGAGTTTCCATGCCCGGTCGGTGGCGGACATCAGCGCGTCGTGCACTGGCTCGCGAAGACCGCGGAGTCGCCTCCGAACCAGCCTTACAAGTCGCCGGAGCCGCATGGCCGAACGTGGGACCGGGGAGGCGGCAATCACTACAACCGCTCCTACATGCACAAGACCAGGTCGGTCGACTACGGCATCGTGATTTCCGGCGAGCGCGTGATGGAACTCGACGACTGCACGCTCACATTGAAGCCCGGCGACATCGTCATCGACGTGGGTGCGTGGCATCTCTGGGACAGCTCTGCGAAGGGCTGCCTGATGGCCTTCGACATGTTCGACGCGGAATTCGTCGACGGTCCCGCGGGTACCGCGCAGGGCAACGACAAGCCGATGCGGCCGCCGGAGAACCAGAAGCTCCCCGCGGGTGTGAAGCCCCAGCGGCGCATCGTCGCCATCGACCGTGAAGCCGGCAAGTCGAGCCTCGTCGGCGACACGGCTTCCCCCGATGTGCGCACCGATCCCGCGCGGCCGGGGTTTGCGCTGCAACGCATGTGGGTCGTCGACGGCTTCCCGGCGCAGCTCGTGTACGAAACGCTGCACCTGTCCCACGTGCTCGTACCGCCGGCCAAAGGCTCGGTGCTGAACGTCTTCACCTTCCCGCCCGATGCGGCGTGGAAAGGCAAGGTCGGCGCGCCGGAAGTCGCGGCGTATTTCAAGGCGATGGGCGCACCGGAGGCGTCGACTTACTCGCCGCAGGCGCCGCACCCGTATATGCAGAAGACCAGGACGCTGGATCTCTGCATCGTGCTCGAAGGCGAGATCGTGCTGGTGCTCGATACGCAGGAAGTCACGGTGAAAGCGGGGGAGATCGTGGTCCAGCGGGGCACCAACCACGCGTGGAGCAACCGCTCGGGCAAGCCTGCCGTGATATCAATCGCATCACACGGCGCGAAGTAAAGGCTACACCATTGCGATCAGCCGGGAAGCCACGGCTTCCTGGCAATCGCGAACGTGTCGGTCACCACATCGATCACCACCGGCTTGTTCATCGCAATCGCCCGCTTCAGCGTGGCATTCAACTCGCCGGGTTTTTCCACCCGCATGCCGACGCAGCCAAACGATTCTGCGACTTTCGCGAAATTCATATTGGGAAAGCGCCACAATTCTTCACCGCGGCCACGCGTCTTGCCGCCGTATGCGGCATGCGTCAGGTTGATCTCCTGGTTGAGCGCGCTGTTGTTGTTGACCACCACGACCACGTTGATGTTGTGGCGTTTCGCGCTCTCGAGCTCGGCGATGTGGTAGTAGAACCCGCCATCGCCGGTGAAACAGACCACCGGCCGGTCCGGCTGCGCGCACTTCACTCCCATGGATGCCGGGAACGCCCAGCCGAGCGAACCGGCGCAGCGATAATAACTCTGCGTCGGATGCTTGAAATCGACCATGCTGCCGGTCCAGATTCCGGAATGGCCGGTGTCCGATACGAGAATGCCGTTGGCTGGCAGCGCTTCCGAAATTTCCTTGCAGATCCGCTCGGGCCGTATCGGCACCGCATCGGAATTGCGCATCGGTTCGTGTTCGGCCCGCCACTCATCCTTGATCTGCTGCACGCGCGCAAACCATGCCTGCGCGGCCTGCGGTGTTTTGCGCTGCACCGCGTCGATTAGCCGCCGCAATGACACCTTGGCATCCCCGAGGATCGACGCAACATTTGGATAATTTCTGCCGAGCTCCGCCGGACTGATGTCGAGCTGGATTACGGGCGTGCCCCGCTTCGGAAATATCCAGTTATGCGTCACTTGTCCGCCCGTATGGCTGCCGATGAAAAACACCAGATCGGCCTCCAGCAGGACGCGGTTGGCGCTGTCGCGCGAGTAGAGTCCCGAGACACCGACCGCCAGCGGATGAGCGTCGACGATGGCCGCTTTCGCGTTGAGCGATGTGACGACGGGAATTTGCAGCGCTTCGGCCAGTTCCACGACTTCGGCTTGCGCCTGCGACCGGATCACGCCGCCCCCGGCGACGATGACGGGTTTTTGCGCCTTGGCGAGCCGCGCAGCCACGTCGCGCACGCGTTCACTCTCGGGCTCGGGCCGAAAGGCAGGCACGCGCGTGAACTGCTCTTCGATGAGCGGCTCGAGGTCGGCTTCCTGTTCGGCCATCTCGCCCAGATGACTCTGTATCTGCAGGTAGACCGGACCCGGCGCTCCCGAGGTCACTTCCCGGAAAGCCTGGCGCAGCAGGTCTGGCAGTCGTGTCACGGCATCGACGCGGGCGCAGAATTTCGTCACGGGATCGAACTGGGTAAAGTCTGGAGTTACTTCCTGATAGGTATGCCGGTAGCTCGATTCGGGCGTAGGCCCCCCGGTTACGGCAACGATCGGCGAGCCCGCCATGTAGCCGTCGCGCAATCCGGCGGCAAGATTCGTGGCGCCGACAACCTGCGCCATGCAGACGCCCGGTTTGCCGCCGGCGCGGGCGTAGCCGTCCGCCATGTACGCCGCGGCTTTCTCGCCATGCACCATGACGCGCTTGATCGGCATGTCCTCCATTTCCGCAAGCCCCTTCTGCATGATGGTGGGCACGAAGAAAATGTGTGACACACCGTATCCCCGCATCATTTCAGCGAACAGACGCGATCCGGTCATTCTTGGCACTTGATTTTCTCCCTGATGAAAAAGCGGCTGATAACCATGACTTCGCAGCTATGTTACGCTGTTTCAACGCCTGCACGCGCGCGGCACGCGGAGCAAGCCGCGGCCGGGACAAATCGGAGCGCCACATGAAAACGCAGACTGGAGATCGGGTGCGCAGTGCATTGAGCGACACGGTATTGCAGGAGCTGATGCAACTCCTGGGTGAGCGCGTCACGAATTCACCGGCGTCGTGCATGCGTCACGGCCAGGACGAGTCGTATCACGCGCCGTTTCCACCCGATGCGGTGGCATACCCCACGTCCACCGAAGAGGTCGCGGCAATCGTCAAAATCTGCAGTTCACATCGGGTACCCATGGTGCCGTACGGAGTTGGCACGTCGCTCGAGGGCCATATCGCCGCGCTGCGCGGCGGCGTCTGCATCGATATGGGCCGCATGAACCGGGTAATAGAAGTCCATGCCTCCGACATGGACGCGCGGGTGGAGGCCGGAACCACTCGCAAGCAGCTCAATTCCCACCTCAGGGATACGGGGCTGTTCTTCCCGGTCGATCCCGGGGCCGATGCGACGATCGGCGGCATGGCCGCGACGCGCGCATCGGGTACCACCGCCGTTCGTTACGGGACGATGCGGGAGAACGTATTGGGGTTGACCGTCGTGCTGGCCGACGGCAGCATCGTGCAAACCGGAACCCGCGCCCGGAAATCTGCCGCCGGCTACGACCTGACGCGGCTCTTTGTCGGGTCGGAAGGCACGCTGGGTGTGATCACCGAAATCGGCTTGCGGCTGCACCCGGTACCGCAAGCGACAACTTCCGCGGTTTGTCCTTTCGCCACGCTCGAGGGCGCGGTGAACACGGTGATGTTGACGATTCAGTCCGGCATTCCGGTGGCGCGTATCGAATTGCTTGACGAGGTGCAAATGCGGGGCGTCAACCGCTATTCGAAGCTGGATTATCCGCTTCAGCCCACACTTTTCTTCGAGTTCCACGGCACCGAGGCGGGCGCGGCGGAGCAGGCGCAGATGG
>JACPTJ010000377.1 GCA_016192835.1 Betaproteobacteria bacterium | reverse complement strand
CGCCGCAACTGCTGCTGCTCGAGCCGTGGTATTCCAACTTCTTCGACAACGCGGCGACCGTGCAATTCGACCACCGGCTGCTCGCCTGGCTGCTGGCCGCGCTGGTGCCGTGGTTCTGGTGGCGCTCGCGGGGCGTGACCCTGACACCGTCGGCGCGGCTCGCGTGCGATGCGCTGCCCGTGGTGCTGATATTGCAACTTGCGCTGGGCATCGCGACGCTGCTGCTCGCGGTGCCGGTCGCGCTCGGCGCCGCGCATCAGGCCGGTGCGCTCCTGCTGCTCACCACCGCCCTCGTTGTCAATCACGAGCTGCGGACGACTGCCGCCTTAAGCAGGCCGGCGCAACCGTCAGCGGCCGCGGCGGGTGGCGAACCGGCCGCGCAGCCGTAAAGGCGGAAGAACGCGCTGACGCACCACAATCCATGCCGCGCAAACCAATCAACGTCCGCGACTTCCTGTCCAACCTGCCGCTGTTTCGGGAGCTCAGTGCCAACGAGATCGCCCGCATCGCAGCCGGCAGCGTGGAAATCGACGCGCCGCGCGGCACCGTGCTGGTTCACCGCGGGGATGCGTGCCACGGTTTCCACATCGTGATCTTCGGCCAGGTCAAGCTCGCGCTCGAGGCACCGGGAGGGGGCGCGAAGGTCGTCGAATTGATCGGGCCCGGCATGAGTTTTGGCGAGCCCGTGATGTTTCTCGACAAACCGTACATGGTGAGCGCAACGACGCTGGCCGACTCGCTGCTGCTGCACGTCGCGCGCGACGTCGTCTACGCCGAGATCGAGCGCGATCCCGGATTCGCGCGCCGCATCATCGCCGGTCTGAGCCGCCGCCTGCACCACCTGATCGACGACCTGGAAGCGGTATCGCTGCGCTCGGGCACGCAGCGCGTAATCGGCTACCTGCTGCGTGACGAATCCGCGGTCAACACCGGCAACTTACGGCGCGTGACATTGCCCGCCAAAAAGGGCGTGATCGCCTCGCATCTGAATCTGACGCACGAGCATTTTTCGCGCATCCTGCACGAACTGATCGAAAGTGGACTGATCGAGGTCGATGGTCCGCGGGTGACGATCCCCGACGTCACCCGGCTGCGCAGCCACGGCGGCTGACGCACGCCAATGGTGGCACCTGGCAACCAGATGCAAGACGGTTCGTCACCCCGGAGAAAGCCGGGGCCCAGGTTTCTGGATCCAAAACAAACCAAGAGTTCTGGATTCCGGCATGCGCCGGAATGACGAAAAAGCCGTCATGAACGCCACAAATGCATATAATATTGGTGCCTGGCCGCGCCACCGCGCGGTCGCTTGACAGATCCTCCTCGCCTGATGACCACGTCAAACTTTCCGCTGTGGAAACTCAAAACCCGCGCGCTGCTGCCGATCGTGCAAGGCGGCATGGGCGTCGGCATTTCGGCGCACCGGCTGGCCGGCAGCGTCGCGCGCGAGGGCGCACTCGGCACCATCTCGAGCGTCGACCTGCGCCACCATCACCCCGATCTGCTCGAGCGCGCGAAGGACTGCGCCGACCGGGGGGAACTCGACAAGCTCAATCTGGTTGCGCTCGATCGCGAAATCCGCAAGGCGCTCGCGATTGCCGGGGGACTTGGCGCGCTGGCGGTGAACGTGATGAAAGCGGTCTCCGAGTATGCCGCGTATGTGCGCCAGAGCTGCGAGTCCGGCGCGCACGCGATCGTGATGGGCGCCGGCCTGCCGTTCGATCTGCCGGACCTGACGCGCAATTTTCCCGGCGTCGCGCTGCTGCCGATTTTGTCCGACGTGCGGGGTGTGGCGGTCGTGCTCAAGTAATGGCTGCGCAAGAACCGGGTGCCGGATGCGATCGTGATCGAGCACCCGCGCTACGCCGGCGGACACCTGGGCGCGACGCGTCCTGAGGAAATCAACGATCCGCGCTTCGACTTCGAACCGGTACTCACGGGTATCTTCAAGCTGTTGCGCGAACTCGGGATCGAGCGCGAGCGCATACCGCTGATCCCCGCCGGAGGCATCAACACTCACGGCAAGGTTCGCGAGCTGCTCGCGCTCGGCGCCTCCGCGGTGCAAATCGGCACGCCCTTCGCCGTCACCGAGGAAGGCGACGCGCATCCCAACTTCAAGAAAGTACTCGCCGAGGCGAAACCGGAAGACATCGTCACGTTCATGAGCGTGGCGGGACTGCCCGCGCGCGCAGTGCTGACGCCGTGGCTCAAGAACTATCTGAAGCGCGAAAAGGCGCTGCAGTCGCACGCCAAAGCCGATCCGCGCCGCTGCGTACCGGCGCTCGACTGCCTGAGCGTTTGCGGGCTGCGCGACGGCATCGCGTCGATCGGCCAGTTCTGCATCGACACGCGGCTTGCGTTCGCGCTCAACGGCGACATCAAGAAAGGTTTATTTTTCAGAGGCAGCGAAAGCGTTCCGTTCGGCGCCGCGATCCGCCCGGTCGCCGAACTCATCGACTATTTCCTGACCGGCCGAATGCCCGCTTTCAACGCCGTCGCGGCGGATGCGGCGCTGACACCCGCCTGCTGAGTATTTCCAGCGCTCAGTACCACGGCAGCGGGTTACGCGTCAGCGCAACCGCAACGATATAAAAAAACACCGCTTGGCTCCCAAGCCACGCCGTGATCCGCGTGCGCCGCGTTTTGCCGCGTTTCAGCGCCACCGTGCCCAGCCCGATGTAGAAAAGGAGCGCGGTGAGCTTCGCGGTGAGCCAGGCATGGGTGCCCGGATATTGGTGGGTCAGGATCGTCATCCAGATCGCGGCTGCCAAGAGCAACGTGTCGTTCGCGTGCGGTACGATGCGCGCCCAGCGTTCACCGAGGCGCGGCGAGCCGTTGATCATCCAGATGCCGCGCACGAAAAACAGCGCATAGCTCACCACCGCCGTGGTGACATGGATCATCTTCAGCACGGTGAAATCCATCGCCTGTCACCCCGCGGGATAAAAACCACCGCTGACGTGCAACACGTGCGCCAATACGATATCAGGCATCGGGCGTATCGCGCTTCGGGCAACCGGCCGGACGCTCCCGTGGCTCGAGCGGACAGAGGCGATTGATATCGGATGCTGGCCGCTGCAGGAAGCACGTAAACGCGCTCGAACCCGCCGCGAACAGCCAGAACGCGAAGAAACCTATCGTGTAAATCGCGGTCCGGCTCAGGTTGAGCGGCTCGCCGAACAGATGCAGATCCATCGGGTCGAACAAGGTGAAAAACACCGCCTCGGCGATACCGCCCACAATAAAGGACGGCCACAGTACCCAGATCATGCGTTGCATGCTCGCCTCCTATCGTCCGGCACCTGAGAGCTCGACTGCGCCGCCCGCGACGATGCCCGCCTCGGCGCTCAGGCGCCAGCTGCGGGCCGCGTCCTCAAGCACGATCAGGCGCCGTCCCCGCACCGGCGCCGCAAGCTGCGCCTCGAACCAGCCCGGCGCCAACGCGTGCAGCGCCACGCGCTCGTCCATGCCCGCGCGGGTCGGATGCGCAAGCTGCAGCTGCATGGCGGCCGGCAGTTCGCCGTCACCCGCCAATATCACGCGCACGCGCCGCGCATCGGTGCTGAAACTGACCTGTGCGCGGTAGCGGCGCGCAAGCGCCAAACGCTCGCGCGCGAGCGTCTGATTGATCGCCAGCCCGCGCTTATAGTAATCGTCGGCGACCATGCCGTCACTCGACTCGAGCGCGAGCCACAGTGTGATCATGCCCGCGACCACCACGGTAAATGGTCCGGCCATCAGGATCCACGGCCACGGTTCGCGGTACCAGGGTCTGGCCGCCGGATTTTCGCTCAATACGCTCATTATCGTGGCTTGGGGTTCGTGGCTCGTGGTTCGTGGCGAATCAACGCACGTAGAATACCGACTT
>JACPTJ010000376.1 GCA_016192835.1 Betaproteobacteria bacterium | reverse complement strand
TTCCCCTTCACTCCTTCACTCTTTCACTGCTTTTCACACTCCTTCACTCCTTCACTGCTTTTCGTAAACCACCTTGCCGCCCACAATCGTCATGACCGAGCTGATCTCGCGAATCTTGTCCTCTGGCACAGTAAGGTAGTCGTCGCTCAGCACGACGAGATCGGCAAGCTTGCCGGGCTCGATCGAGCCTTTGATCTTCTCATCGAAGGAGAACCAGGCGCTCCCTACGGTGTGGACCCGCAAAGCGTCCTCGCGGTTCAGCCGCTCATTCGGGCGAACCACCCGACCGGCCCAATCCTTCCCCGTCACCATCCACCAGAGCGTGGTGAACGGATGATACGGCGTCACGACTGTCGCATCCGTACCCGCTCCCACCGCCATTCCGATTTCCAGCATCTTCTTGAGGGGCGGGGCGGAAGCGGCTGTATCGCCCCAAGCCTGCTTCATCAGCTCGCTCTGGATCACCTGACGGCTTTGGATCGTCAGCCCCATGCCGAGGCGCTTCACGCGCCGCATGTCCGCCTCCGAGATCGTTTCCACGTGGGCGAGAGACCATCTGAGATCGCGGATCGGATACTGGCGGTCAACCTCCTCGAAAATATCGAGATAGGCCTTGGCTGTTGTCCCGAGCGTCGTGTGCTGCTGGATCGGCCACCGGTTCTTCGCCGCTTCGGTCACGAACTTCCGGTACTCCTCCAGGCCTTCGGGCTTGAGGGGAAAGCTCGAAGCGAGGTTATCCTGCACGGCGTTCACCAGCTGCTCGCCGAAGCCGCTCACCTTCAGCCACTCGTCCCCGAACCCGATCGGCAGGTGCTTGATCCAGCGCTGGCCGTCCGCGGCCGTCGCGGTGTAGATGAGGAGCGCCGTCCTCATCGTCAGCTCGTTCCTCCGCCACGACTCGAACAGCACCTTGTAGTCGTCGTCCGTCACGCCGCCTCCGACCGTCTCGATCACGCTGGTCAAGCCTGCGGCGTGAAAGTCACGCATGACGAGCTTCAGGCCCTGGACTTTCTCCTCAAAGCTCGCGCGGGGCACCTTGCGCAGCGCGAGCGGAACCGCCGCCCGCCGCAGAACCCCCGTCGGCTCTCCGGCGGCGTCTTTTTCGATCACACCGTTCGCCGGCGCCGCGGTGTCACGCGTGATTCCTGCGGCTTTGAGCGCGGCGCTGTTGAGCACGGCGAAGTGCGTCGAGGCATTGGGAAGGAGAATCCGCAACAGCACCGGGTTATTGGGCGCAACGCGGTCCAGCTCCTGCCGGGTCGGGGCGCGCCCCTCCTTGAGTTGGCTGTAGTGCCAGCCCCCATACGTGAGGATCCAATCGCCAGCTCCGGCCTGGCTCGCGCGCTTCTCGATGAGCCCCAGGATCTCCTGGACGGAGTGCGCCTGGTCCAGGCGGACCTCACGCGCCCAGGTAAAGCCGGCACGGAAAAAGTGGATGTGGGAATCGATGAGGCCGGGGATCACGGTACGCCCCTGGAGATCGACGACCTTCGTATGATCGCCCGCCAATGACCGGATATTCGACGTGGTACCCGCTGCCAGGATCTTCCCGTCCCGGATCGCCACGGCCTCCTGGATGGAAAAGCCGTTGTCCACCGTAACGACCTTCCCGTTGACGAGGACCATATCGGCATGGAGAAGAATCTCCGGGCGAGCGCCGGTCTGGGCGCAACCCCCAAGAGACAATATCGCTACGAATGCCGGGACTAACAGCCGGAACACGCTCTCGATTCTCATGATCTCCTCCTTCTTCCGGTTGTGACGACCAAAACTTGCAGCCTTCAATCAATCTTCTCACGGATCTCGCGCACGATGCGCGCGACCGACGGGATGGTATTGTCTTCGAGCAGATCCGCCGACGGCAGCGGCACGTGCGGCGTCGTGATGCGCAGTATTGGCCCGTCGAGGTCCCAGAAACACTCGTCGGCGACGATCGAAGCGACCTCCGCGCCCCAGCCGCACAGCCGCGGGTTTTCCTCCACCGTGACGAGGCGCCCCGTCTTCACGACCTCGGAAAGTATCGTCTGCGTGTCGAGCGGCACCAGCGAGCGCACGTCGATCACCGTGCACGCGATCCCGTGCTCTTTTTCCAGGATCGCCGCGGCGTCGAGCGCGCGATGCACCATCAGCGCGAGCGCGACGATGGTGCAGTCCTTGCCCCGGCGCAGCACTTTCGCCTTGCCGAGCTCATCGACGTATTCGCCGTCGGGAACCTCGCCCTTCAGCGAATACAGCGACTTCTGCTCGAAGAACAGCACCGGATTGGGATCGCGCACCGCCGCTGCGAGCAGCCCCTTGACGTCGGCAGGAAACGCCGGCGCCACGACCTTGATGCCGGGTACCGCCATCGCCCAGTTCTCGACCGACTGCGAATGCTGCGCGCCGAAGCGCGAGCCTGCGCCGTTGGCCGTGCGGATCACCAGCGGCAGCGCAATCTGGCCGTTGGTCATGTAGCGTATCTTGGCGATCTCGTTGGCGACGATGTCCCAGCACACCGCCAGAAAATCCGAGAACATGATCTCAGCGATCGGCTTCAGACCGGTCATCGCCGCGCCCATCGCGGCGCCGAGGATCGCCTGCTCGGAAATCGGGCAATCGCGCACGCGCCGGGGTCCGAACTTCTCGAGCAGCCCCACGGTCGCCTTGAACACACCACCGGCGTGCGCGACGTCTTCGCCCAGGAACACCACGCGCTCGTCGCGGGCCATCTCCTGCGCGATACCGGCCGCAACCGCGTCACGATAAGTCAGTTCCGCCATGCCGAGCCTCCGTCCGCCCACACGTTCTTCTCGATGTCGTCGACCGACGGCACGGGCGATGCTTTTGAAATCTCGGTCGCTCGATCCACCTTGCCCATCGCTTCAGCCTCCATGTCTTTCAGTGTCGGTTCGTTGAAACCGAGCGTGAGCAGGCGCTCGCGGTAAGTGACGACCGGATCGCGCAGCAGCCATTTCTCGAGTTCGCCTTCCGGGCGGTACTTGCCCGGATCGGCGCGCGAATGCCCGCTGTGGCGGTAGGTCATGGCCTCGATCAGCGACGGTCCGCCGCCGGCGCGCGCCTTGGCCAACGCCTCGCTGGCCACCTTGTAGACCGCATCGGCATCATTACCGTCGACAACGATCGACGGCAAACCATACGCGGATGCGCGGTCGGCGGCAGGATGCTCGACGGCGGTCACCGCGCTGATCGGCGTGTATTCCATGTACAGATTGTTCTCGCACACGAAAATCACCGGCAGCTTCCATACCGCGGAAAAATTCAGTGCTTCATGAAACGCGCCGATGTTGGCGGTGCCATCGCCGAAGAAGCACACCGCGACCTGTTCGGTGCCGCGGTATTGCGCCGACCATGCGGCGCCCGCCGCGACCGGCAGGTGCGCGCCGATGATCGCGTACGACCCCATCGCGCCCCTGGTGACGTCGGTCAGGTGCATCGAACCGCCCTTGCCGCCGAGCAGGCCGCACTGGCGTCCCATCAACTCGCCGAGCACGCCCTCCATCGAAGCGCCGCGCGCGAGTGTATGCGCATGGCCGCGGTACGTGCAGAACGTCCAGTCGTCGGGCCGCATCGCGACGCCAAAGGCGGCCGCAATCGCCTCCTGACCGAGCGACAGGTGACTCGTGCCTTTGACCAGGTTCTGCAGAAACAGATCGTACGCGCGTTTTTCGCAGTAGCGCAGCTCGAGCTGCAGGCGGTAGAGCTCGAGCCGCGTTTCACGGCCGATGTCGATCTCCGCGGGCGGTGATTTTTTCACTCCTTCACTCCTTCACTCCTTCACTGCTTTTCAATACTTGTTCGCGATCGGCAATTCCTGCGCCGGGAACAACGTGATGACCTTGGCACCGTTCGGCGTCAGCACCACTTCTTCCTCGATGCGCGCGGCGGACACGCCATCCGTCGCCGGGCAGAAGGTTTCGACGGCGAACACCATTCCCGCCTTCAGCTCGTAGGAGTCATTGAGCGAATTGAGCCGCGAAATGAGCGGCCGCTCGTGCAGGCCTAGGCCGAGGCCATGGCAGAAGTTGAGGCCGAACGCCGACATCTCGGTTTCAAAGCCGATCTCGGTCGATTTCGGAAACGCCAGAGCAACCTGATCGGTAGCGATGCCTGGCTCGAGCAGTTCTATCGCCCTGTCCATCCATTCACGCGCTTTTTTGTACGCGTCGATCTGCGGTTTGGTCGCCGATCCGACAGTAAACGTTCGGTAGTAGCAGGTGTGGTAGCCCATGTACGACTGGATGATGTCGAAGTACGCCTGATCGCCGGGACGTATCAGGCGGTCGGTAAAGTTGTGCGGATGCGGGCTGCAGCGCTCTCCCGCGATCGCATTGATCGATTCAACGCAGTCCGAGCCCATCTCGTAGAGACGCTTGGTCGCCATCGCCACGATTTCGTTTTCGCGCACCCCGGGCTTCAATGCCTCGAAAATGTCCTGGTACACGCCGTCGCCCATCGCCGCCGCCATGTTGAGCAGCGTAAGTTCGTCGTGGCTCTTGATCTCGCGCGCGTCGAGCATCACCTGCTGGCCGTCCTGAACCTTGATTCCGAGCTTCTGCAGCGCGAACAGGAACGGCGGTTCGACGACGTCGATTCCCAGCGGCATGTCAGCAACCCCCTCCTGCACGAGAATATCCCTGATCTCTTTTGCCGCTTCCTCGAACAGTCCCACGCGGGGATTGATCGCGCCGCGCAAGCCCACGTTGCCGGCAAGGCAGTGGTTCGTCGGCAGCCATGGCGCATACAGTTTGTGGTGGCGCGCGGCCGAGCCAAAATCCCATACGTACGGCTCGCCGTTGCCGGTGAGCAGGCACCAGCGCGTCAGCTTGTCGCGCGCCCATTCGCCGATCACCGTGCTCGAAATGTAGCGCATGTTGTACTGATCGAAGACCAGCAGCGCGCCAAGCTTCGATTTGGCAAGCGCATTGCGCGTGCGTGCAAGCCGGTACTCATGCAGCCGCCGGAAGTCGACGCGCTCCTCGAAATCGACCTGCATGCGGCCCGGCGCCTGCAGCGGACGCTCCCAGCGGTGGCCCGGATTCGCGGGATCGTAGAGGCCGTCCGGCGCCGCGCTCGCGCGGCGCTTGGGATCGATGCCGGCTGTCTTGACTATCTTGGGTTCGACTGCTTTCCGTTTACGGGCCATCTAAATCTCCTGGCGGTTCTGGTTCAACATTTTGCAACACCTAACTGGGTTGCCATCCAGTCAGCCGATTGCGCGCGGTATTTGTAAACGCGGTTGTTGGCAACGTGATTGCCGTCTTCGATCGCCACCAGTTCGACCGGCCCCGACGCCTCCCGCGCGACGCGCTCCGCGTCCTGCCAGGGGACCAGGCGGTCTTGTTTGCCGGCAACCAGATAAAGCGGGCACGTGATCTGCGGCGCAATGCCGCACGCGGCGCGTAATAGCCGCCCAGACTGACACCCCACAATCCGATTTTCCCCGCGTCGATATCCGGGCGCGGCTCGAGCCAGTCGATCACCGCTTTCACCGCCACCTCGTAATCGCCGCGGATCGCAAAATCATACTCCGATTCTCCCTGCCCCGGTCCGTCGAACGCCAAGGTCGCGAAACGCGTGCATCAGGCATGGGGTCGAAGCTCGTGGTCAGTGGTTCGTTGACGTCAAGCCGTTGCTTTGTGCAGGTAGCTCGAGTCGATGTATTTCCCGGGCGCGCCGCGCGGGCCCTTCAGCCCCTCCGCGTCGCACACGATGTCGATCACTTGCCGCAATGCCTCGGGCACGACCGTTGGCCGCGGCCGCGCCGAAAAATCGTCGAACGCGCGTGCCGCGGTAACGGCGTCGGTCTTGAGCCGCGCCTGGAGAATTCCGATTGCCTCCTGCTTGTTGTTCCGATCCTCCAGCCAGGCAAAGGCGGCGTTCATGCCGCGAATGAACGCGACCAGCCGCGGCTCATTATCGCGCGCCCAGGAGCGGCGCGCCGCCGCGATCGACCCCGGATAGGTCGGGAAATAATCGCCCAATGTGCCCAGGCTCCTGAATCCCGCCGCGAACAGGTTGCGGTCGAACGGCGGATTGAGAAAACTCGCAAATGCAACTCCGCCCCTCAGCGCCTCATAGCGTTCTTTCGAACCGCCGAACTCCGTGAAGGTATAGTCGCCGTCCCGCAAGCCCTTGTCAGCGAGCAGTTTTCGCAGCACCAAGGCGTAGCCCGAACGCGCGCCGTCGACCGCAATGACCTTGCCTTTGAGGTTGTCGAACGAGCTGATGCACGGCGCGGCGACGAGGCTCAACTCCGGCTGCGGCGATGTCGCCATGAAGATGAACAAGTCGGAGCCGCTCTCCACCGCGCGCACCACGTGATCGGACTGCTGGAAGCCGATGTCGTAGCCGCCTTTGACCAGTTGCTCGAGTTGTTTGGCCGACGAGGCGGTCAGCGTCACTTCGACGGCGATGCCTGCGCCCTCGAACAGGTTTTTCGCCTGCGCGACGTAAAGCGGCCAGCTTAGCAGGCCTTCGGAAATGACGGCGAGTCTGACTGTCCGCGCACGGTCCGTCATCCATAAGCTGCTCATGATCACCCTCCCCCGCATTAGCCCAGCGCGGAGTCGCGATGCTAGAAAATGACGCACCAATTGTCAACAAATTTGCACATCGGTTCGTTTCATTTCAAAATCGGCTCATACTTGTCTTTCGGCCGCAATATCATTTACTGCATGCGCGGCGGCAAGGCCGCGCTGATCGTTCAGGGGATCCCGGTTGATTGACATCTCGTTTTCGTCGGCAGTCGTGATCCTGTTGCTGGTGATGGACCCGGTCGGGAACATCCCCCTGTTCGTTGCCCTGCTGCACGATCTCGAACCCGCGCGCCGCAACCGCATCATCCTGCGCGAGTGCGCGATCGCATTCGCCGTGCTGCTCTTGTTCGTGGTCACGGGGCGCTTCCTGCTCGACCTGCTCGGGCTATCGGAGTCGTCGCTCAACATCGCCGGAGGCGTGATCCTGTTCCTGATCGCGTTGCGCATGATTTTCCGCGGCAAGGAACCCCTCTTCGGCGATCAGATCCAGGGCGAGCCGTTCATCGTGCCGTTGGCGATTCCTTCGATTGCCGGACCGACCGCGATCGCGACCGTGATCGTGCTGGTATCGGGCGCGCCGCAGCGCATGCCGGAATGGATCGCCGCGCTGACGGCGGCGATCGCGGTCACGCTCGCGCTGCTGCTGTTCGCCGAGAAAATCAGCAAGCTCGTCGGTGAGCGTGGCCTGCTTGCGTTCGAACGGCTGATGGGCCTGATCCTGACCGCGGTCGCGGTCGAGATGCTGTTGCGCGGAATCGAGGCGTTCGTGCGCCAGTTGTAGGCAACACGTCGTCACTCGATGACAACCTGGATCGTGCTCACCGCCTCGTAGCCCTTCTGGTCACGCGCGACTACCCGTACACCGACTGTACCGGTTACACCGGGAGGTGCTTGCCCGGTGAAAGCGCCAGACTTCACGTCGAAAGTCATCCAGCTCGGCAGGGGCTGACCATCGATCTGGGAAATAGTAAGCGTGAC
>JACPTJ010000009.1 GCA_016192835.1 Betaproteobacteria bacterium | reverse complement strand
AGCGGCGAATGCCTTCGCCGACGCCCTCTTCGGAGCCATATTTCCACGCGGTGTCGATGTGGCGATAGCCGAGCTTGAGCGCGGTGGCGACGATCTCGCCGCAATCTCCCAATTGCGAAGTGCCGAAGCCGATGCGCGGAATCTCGACACCGCGCGCAGACAACATCTTCATGAGCTGACTCCTTTTTTCTGGTCCGCATCGTGCTGCACGATGCCGGCGATGTCAAGGTTGCATCGACGAGCGGGTTAATACCACCGTTCATCGACGGCATGGTCTAGAATGCCCGCAACGCCATTTCCTCGCGAGTTTTGAGAAGCGCTGCCATGCCCGGCCCGGAAATCATCGGCATCATCATACTCGGGGCGCTCGCCTGGCTCTGGTTCGACAGCCTCAGGGCCCGCGAAGCGGCAGTCCGCGCTGCGCGTGCGGCGTGCGCGGCGGAGGGACTGATGCTGCTCGACGACACCGTCGCAATCGCCAACCTGAAACCGGCGCGCGATGACAATGGCCGCTTCATACTGCAACGCGCTTACGATTTCGAATTCAGCGATACCGGCAACAACCGTCTGCAAGGCAGCGTGGTCCTGCGTGGCCACCGGGTGATTTTGCTCAATGTAGGCTCCCACCTCGCACCGGCGGAGCGAACAATGCACTGATTTGAGCAGCGCTGCTGTTGATGCTTACTTCGGGGCGGGAAGTTCCTTGATGCCGCGCAGCGCCACGTAGTAGCCGAAAACGCCGAAGCCCGTCACGACGCCGCAGCACGCACGCGCGGTTTCCGAATCGCGGCCGCGCCGCGCCGGATTCGAGATGTGCAGTTCAATGGTGGGAAAACGCACCTGCGCGATCGCCGCCGTCAGCGCGGGGTAGCCAATTGAGTAGCCCGCGGGATTGATGATCGCCGCATCCACGCCGCGCTCGTGCGCCTCGTAGAATTTGTTGATGACCTCGCCTTCGATGTTCGAATGGAAAATCTCGACCTCGATACCGAGTTCGGACGCGTAACGGCGAATATGCTCGTCGTACTGCGGCAAGGTCATGGTGCCGAAGATCTCGATCTGCGCTTTGCCGCGCATGTTCATCCCGGCACCATGCACGATCAGGACTTTTGGCACGGCATGTTCCTCTTCGTTGAATAACTGATCTCAATCGGCCTTGGTGCCTGCTGCCTCGGCGACCTCTTGCCACTTTTTGATTTCCGATTTGATGTACGCGGCGAACGCGTCCGGCGTACTGCCCACGATGTCAAAGCCGGTCGCCTCGAGCCTTTCCTTCACTTCGGGGGACTTCAGCGCGCGTACGGTTTCACCGTGCAGGCGCGTTACAACCGCCTGCGGCGTGCGCGCGGGTGCGAGCAGACCGTACCACGCGGTCGCCTCGAACCCCGGGAAACCCGACTCCGCGATCGTCGGGACCTGCGGCAGCAGGGAAAAGCGCCGCGCTCCCGTGGTAGCCAGCGCGCGCAACTTTCCCGCCTGGACCTGCGGCAGGACCGTGCTCACGCCGAACATTGCCGGCACCTGACCGCCGATGACATCAACTATCGCCTGGGCTGCGCCCTTGTAGGGGATATGCACCATCTCGATGCCGGCCGCGCGGTTGAGGAACTCGCCCGCGAGATGCCCTGGACTGCCCACGACCGCGGACGAGTAACTCACTTTCTTCGGGTTGGCTTTCACGTACGCGATGAATTCCGGGAAATTCTTTGCCGGGACCGCGGGGTGTACCACGAGGATGTTGGGCGCCGCCGCGAGCTCCGTGATCGGCGCAAAGTCCCGCACGGAATCGAACGGCAGCTTGCGCTTCAGCGCGGGACCGATTGCCAGATTGCCGACGTAACCGAGCAGTAGCGTGTAGCCGTCGGGCGCCGCGCGCGCGACCATCTCGGTTCCGATGTTGCCAGCCGCGCCGACGCGGTTGTCGACGACCAGGTGCTGACCCAATTGCTCGCTCAGCCTTTGCCCGACAGTGCGCGCAATCAGGTCGGCGCCTCCGCCCGCCGTGAACGGCACGATGACGCGGATCGGGCGCTCGGGGTATGAGCGCGACGGTCCTGTCTGCGCTGCACCGGGCACTGCCACGAGCAACAGGCACGCGACCACAAGCGCGCGGACCGCCGCGTCCGCGATTGGACGCCCGAGCGACGCGGCCGCGCCGCGCGCGCTAGTGCAGCCTGAGCAAATGCTTCGCGTTGCCATACATCACCTTTTCCCGGTCCTGCGCCGACATGCGGAGCTTGCCCATCATGTCGACGCCCTCCTGCTTGAGCGGCGTCATCGGTGGTGAATCGGTGCCGAACAGGAAGTGATCAGCACCGACGGTATCGAGGGCCATTTGCGCGGCGGGCGCCGCGTAACAGGCCGAATCGAGATACATCATTTTCAGGTAATGCGACGGCGGATGCTTGATCAGCAGGGGCTCGTATGGCCCGAGGAAAAATGCCTGGTCGCGGCAGATGTACGCGTAGTCCATGCGGCCGATCACCTCGCAGATGCCGCCTCCGAGATGGCTGCCGACGAGCTTGAGCGTCGGGAACTGCTCGAAGATGCCGCGCACGATCAGCCGCGCCAGCGCGAGGCAGTTGTCCTGAGGCCGGCCGATGCTCGATGTCAGCCGGTAATCCTGCATGCGCTCCGCGCCGAAACCGTGATCGCCCGGATGGATGAATACGGGAATATCGAGGTCGGTCACCAGTTTGAAAAACGGCTTGCCGTCGTCGTCATCCGGATACGCGCCCCGATGGCTCGAATTGATGATGGCGCCTTTCAGGCCGTCCTGCCTGATCGCGCGCTCGAGTTCCTTCAGGCACGCGTCGCCTCCGCCCGGAATGCTGGTTGCGAGCGGTATGACTTTTTGCGGGAAACGGTCGCGGCACCGCGCCAGATGCCGATTCGAGCTTTCGAGCGCGGCCACGGTTTCCGGCACCGTCTCCAGGTGCCGAATGTAGTGCACGGCGCTGCTGATGACGCTCATGTCAACCCCGGCGCGATCGTTTACGGCGATCACATTCTCGACCGTCATCGGGCATTTGCCTTGCCAGTACGGCCGCTCGGTGTCCTTTGGATCGTGCACGTGGGTATGCCAATCGATAATCATTCAGTTCCTTTTTTCTGGTCGGTGTTGCGTCAATGCAAGGAATGCTAAACGCGCTGCGCGTCCGGCGCAATAGGTATCGGCTGGCGGCTGTGTCCTGTTGCAAACTGCTACGAGCCGGACCTCACGCTGATGACAAGATTGCCGAATTCATCGGCTGTCACGCTGTCAGGCGGAGATATCACCGTGGTCGCCGAGTGTTCCTCGATCACGAGCGGACCCTGAAGAGTCCGGATTGCCGGCAGTTCCGGCCGCCGATACACGGCGCAATCGATAAAACCCGCTTCCTCGAAGTATACAGCCCGGTGCTCCCGCGGTGTTGCCTCCGCCAACCGCGCGTGTTCGTTCCACAGCTTTAACTCGGGCTTCGCGAAAATTCCGTAGACTCGCAATCTCAGACTGACGATTTCCGGCGCCAGCTCGGGGAACGCGTGCCCGTAGCGAGTCTCGTAGATCCGGTTGAATTTGCGCCGGATCTCGTCCATGGCATCGCGCGTCAGCTCGCGTTCGGGACTATCGACCAGCAAAGTGAACTCCTGCCCGATATACCGCATCTCCAGCGCGCGCTTCATGACGATGCGATCGGCGGTGAAGCCCGCGCGCATCATGGCCGGCGCGCCCTCGACCTCCAGAGTGGCGAAGAGACGGTTGATTTCAGGCGCCGCCGCCGCGTCGAACGCCCGGATATGGCTCAACACGTACTCGTCCTTCGCGTCGGCGAGCAGCATCCCGACCGCTGAGAAAATGCCGCAAAACGGCGGCACGACCACGGTCTTGATACGCAGTTCGCGCGCCACGGAAACCGCGTGCAGTGGCCCGGCCCCGCCGAAAGCCACCATCACGGAATCGCGCGGATCGTAGCCGCGCTGCACCGTCATCGACTGCACGGCGTGCGCCATGCTGATGTCCGCGAGCTTCACGATGCCACGCGCCGCATTCAGGCTGTCGAGGCCGAGCGGGCGTCCGATCTGGCGCTCGATGGCGAGCACGGCTTGCGCCGGGTGCAGGGCGATTTCGCCACCGAGGAAATATCCGGGATTGAGGCGCCCCAGCAGCAGGTCCGCGTCGGTCACCGTCGGCTGCGTTCCGCCGCGCCCGTAGCAGACTGGGCCCGGCACCGCGCCCGCGCTCAGCGGGCCGACTTTCAGCGCGCCGGTCTCGTCGAGATGCGCGATACTGCCGCCGCCCGCGCCGATTTCAATGATGTCCACCACCGGCAGCTGCAGCGGATAGCCGGTTTCCTCGCCGCCGATGAAGTAGCCATCCGAGACTTCGATTTCTCCTTTCTTGACCATGCTGACCTTCGCCGTCGTGCCGCCCATGTCGAACGCGACGACATTGTCGTAGCCCAACTGTTTGCCGACGTAGGCCGCCGCCATGGTGCCGCCGACCGGACCGGATTCCATCATCCGCACCGGCTGCGCACGCGCGGCCTCGATGGTCATGGTTCCGCCGTTGGACTGCATGATCATGGAAGTGCCGCGAAACGCCTCCTTGCCGAGAAAACCGGCGAGCTCATGAAGGTATGCGCCGACCTTGGGCCCGATGTATGCGTTCAGCACCGTCGTCGACGTTCTTTCGTACTCCCGGTATTGGCGGATGATGTCGGAGGACGCGGTGACGTAAAGTTTCGGGTCGAATTCTTCCACGAGTCTTTTTAGCGCCCGCTCGTGGTCCGGATTGGCATAGGAGTGCAGCAGACAGATCGCGATCGAATCGAGCCCGTTCCCGGCAAGCGCCTTGATTCCGGCAAGCGCCTGCCCCGCGTCGAGCGCTGTTAGTACCGTGCCGTCGCTCAGCATGCGTTCGCGCACCCCATGGCGAAGATGCGGCGGAACCAGGGGCCGCGGTGTTTCGAACATCAGATCGAACGAATTGGGGATGTTGCCGCGCCCGAGATCGAGCACGTGGCGGAAGCCTTCTGTTGCCAGCAGCCCGGTGCGCGCGCCTTTGCGTTCGATCACGGTATTGATCGCCACGGTACTGCCGTGCACGAAGTGATCGAGCCCCGCGACCGCGGTGCCGGATTTTCGAAAGCACTCGACGATGCCGGCGATAATGTCGGCGGAGGTCGATGCTTTCGACGCCGTCAATATTCCCGTTTGCTCGTCAAAGGCGACAAAATCTGTGAACGTTCCGCCGACATCCGTTGCCACGCGCAGCATCACGCGGCTCCGGCGGACGGTTGCTGCCCGCGCGCGTCACGCGTGGCCGCCGCGTCGATTTGCATCGTCAGCGGATCGAGTACGACGCCGTAGTCATCCCGCGCCGCCTGCATTGATACAAAACCGCTCAGCACGTCGAGGCGGACCTGTTCCGGCTCGCGCTCGAAGGGCGGCCCATATCCGCCACCACCGCCCGTCAGCATCCGCACCCGGTCCCCGGCCGGCAACGGATGGCGATCGGTGCGCGGCACCTGTTCCTGGGTCCCGTCCGGCTTGATCACGAACGATTCATTGCCGGCGCCGTTGCCGCCGCCGCGCAGACCCCACGGCGGGCAGCGCGACCTGATCATCTTGTTTTGCACTTGGGAATCGACGCGCAGGTAGGCGACCGTCTCGGTACCCAGACCGCCGCGGAATTTTCCCGCGCCGCCCGAATCCTGCCGCAGTTCGTACTTCTCGATGATCACCGGCGACTTGCTTTCGTTGACCTCGACCGGCACGCCATACATGTCGCCTTGCTGGATCGCGCAGCGCGGCGCGGGCGCATCGCTCGTCGGGCGCGCGCCATGGCCGCCGATGTGCGGCAGGTGCAGGCCGAAAAATTTGCGCCGCGCCTGACTGAGTCCGACGACGATAATGCCCCGTGCATCGCCACGGGTCGCGGCGGGAATGCGGTCCGGAATTGCGTCGGCAAGCGCGCGAAATACCGTGTCCAGCACCGTGGGGAATGGCACTGCCCAATCGCCCAGCGCGGCAGGAGGGACCGCGTGCAACAACTTGCCCGGCGGGCAGATCACTTCGAGCGGGCGGAAGCAGCCTTCGTTCGATGGCAGGCGCGGGGTGGTCAAGCACTTGAACGCGATGCGCGCGACGTTCATCGCGCCGCCATAGTAGCCGCTGTTGAGCGAACCCTTGACCTGATCGGCGATATCCGAAAAGTCGATCACCATGCGGTCCGCACGGACTTCGACACGCACGGCGATGGGTACCGGTTTGCCGAATTCGACGCCGTCGTCGTCGAGAAAGGATGCGGCGCGATACTCGCCCTGCGGAATGGTTTGCAGCGCGTTGCGCGCGGCACGCTCTGACATGTCCCAGCCTTCGTGTATCGCCTGTTCAACCTGCTCGCGGCCAAACTTGTTGACGAGCTCCCGCATCCTGCGCAAGCCGATCGCGCAGGCGGAGATCTGGGCGCCGAGGTCTCCCAGCACCAGCTCGGGGAAGCGCGAATTATCCCTGATGATGCGCAGGATGCTGCGGTCCGGAACCGACTTGCGGTGGACCTTGATCGCGTTGAGCTGTATGCCTTCCTGAAAGATCTCGGTCGAATTGGTGGCGCCGGAACCGATCGCGCCGCCGCCGACGTCCTGCCAGTGCGCCCTGACGCACGCGTAAGCAAACGGCTGGCCGTCCAGTATCAACGGCGCGAAGACCACGACGTTGTTCAGGTGCTGGCCCTGGGAGACCGGATCGTTCGAGACGATCACGTCGCCTTCCTCGATCACCTCGTCCCCGAGTTCCTTGATCGCCGCGCTGACCACGAAACCCAGGTCCGCCGTAAACGCCGGATGCGTCTGGCGCGACTGCGTGATGATGCCGCCGTTCTGATCGACCAGCCCGACCGCGTAATCGCGCATCTCGTAGTTCATGTAGCTGTACGAGGTGCGCCAGAAGTTGTTGGTCATTTCGTCGGCATAGGCGAGCAGCGACGAATTGATCACCTCCCGTGTAATCGGGTCGAGCATTTGCTGCCTTGCGAGTGAATCGGAAACGGAATGCGGTGGCGCTCAGGCCGCCTGGAACTTGAGCCGCTTGACCCGCTCCATGTTGGTTCCTTCGATGCGGATCAACCGCGTCGAGCTGGCGCGGCTCGGCGAATGCAGGTCGCCTTCGTTGTACACGTGGGCGTCGCCCGGCATCAGCTTGTAGGTCCTGCGGTGGCGGACTTTACCGGGTTTGTCCGCGGCGGCCGGTTCCACCAGGTCCCAGTCCGACATTTGCGTCTCACCCTGCACCTGGCCGTAGATCGCCCACGATGGCCCATGATCGTGCGGGGGACTGTCCTTCGCGCCCTTGTAGTTGTGAGCGAAGATGCAGAACCCGAGCTCGGGGTCCTCGTACAACAAGTGCCGGTCGGACGTACTGTCGCTGAAAGTTGACGCAATGAACGGTGCGTCCGTCAGTGCTGCCTGAAGCAGTTCGCAGACTTTCCTGCGGCCGGCCGGACCCGGCTCAGCCTTGAGCGCTTTATGAAATGATTGCGCCAGCTGTTCGACGGTATGAGCCATGGCGTGCCTCCTCGTGATTGCGATGAAGCGAGAGGATGGCGGATGCGGGAGCAAAAATCAAGTTGTCCCGCTCCGGGTGACCTTTCGCGATAATATGCGCCGATGAAGGAGCTTTTGATCGTCTTCCACTCCATGACCGGCGGCACGCGCCAGATGGCGGAGGCGGCAGCCCGCGGCGCCGCGGCGGAACCGGAAGTAAAAGTGCGCCTGTTGCGGGCTCCCGCGGCCGGGGCGGAGGACGTGCTGCGCGCCGACGGTTACATGTTCGCCACTCCGGCAGCGACGGCCAGAACGCCGCGCGCCAGATCGAGCGCATCTGCACCGGCTGGCGGCTCAGGGCAATCGCGGAGCCTCTCATCGTCTGCACTCATGCCCAGACGCCCGACGCGATCACGGCATTGAAGACGATCGGCGAGCCTGACCTGCGCCGGTGCGAAGAATCCGGCGCCGCCATCGCGGCCGGTCTCGCGCTCGGCATATTCTGAGTTTCCTCTGTACAATGGTCATTGTCTGACAGCTGGCGATCATGGCAAATGTGAATTTTCTGACTGGTGGCGACGTCGCTCCCATCCGCAAGACCGGCTTGGGGATGTTCGGCGAAGTCGCCGGGCTTTTTCAGCGCGCGGACGTTTCGTTCTTCAATCTGGAACTGCCGTTGTCCGATCGGGGCGAACCGGCGCGCGGCAAAGCAATAACTCATCGTGGCACACCGGTGAACGTCGACGGACTTGCCGAAGCCGGCGTCTCTTGCGTGAACCTCGCCAACAACCACGTCCTCGACTTCGGAGACGTCGCGATGTTCGACACGATCGATCTGCTCGAGCAAAAGGCGATCGGCCATTTCGGCGCCGGACGCAATCTCGATGCAGCGCGCCAAGGCTATGTGGTCGAGAAAAATGGGCTGCGGATCGGCTTTCTCGGCTACAGCACCACGCTGCCGATGGGCTTTGCCGCCACGTCCGCATGCCCGGGCGTTAATCCGCTCCAGGCCTATACGGCGTACCAGCCCGATCGCAGCCTGCTCGAATATCCCGGAACCGCGCCGCATATCGTGAGCTGGACCGATCCGGTCCACCTGCAAAGACTGCGGGACGATATCGAAACGTTCAGAAAGCAGGTAAACGTTCTGATCGTCTACGTGCATTGGGGCACCAGCATGTCGCCCCGGATCCACGATTTCCAGCGCGAAATCGGAAAAGCGGCGATCGATGCCGGCGCCCACGCCCTGTTCGGCGGGCACCAGCATGTGCTGTCGGCAATCGAGTTTTACAAGCGTTGTCCCATCGTGCACGGTTCCGCGAATCTGCTGTTCGACACCTGGGCTTCCTTTTTCAATGAAGAAAACCTGAAGACATTTCTGTTCGGCGCGACCATTGACGCCGATGGCTTGCGGGACTGCTATCTGCTGCCGGCGAAGACGGGAGTCGATGCGCCGCCGCGCCTGCTGTCCTGCCGCGAAGCCCAATGGACGGCGATTTACGAGGATCTGCAACGGCACAGCCGCGCGTTCGGAACGCAACTCACGGCGCGCGGAGATGCGATCGAAGTGCGCTGTGAATGAGAGAGCAAAGGAGCCCGATATGTCCGCAACATTTCCCGAAAATTATCGTGACCTGTTCCAGAAAAAGGCCTTTGGCGCGTTCACGACCCTGATGCCTGACGGCGGTCCGCAAACGACCCCCGTCTGGATCGACTGGCAGGACGGCGAAATCTGGGTAAATTCTGCCGTTGGGCGGCAGAAGGACCGGAACGTCCGGCGCGACCCGCGCGTTGCCGTCACTGTCATGGATCCGGAGAATCCGTATCGCTACGTCGAAGTGCGCGGGCGGGTGAGGGAGATCACGCAGGAGGGCGCCGACGCGCATATCGACAAGATGGCGAGGAAATACCTCGGGCAGGACCAATATCCGTTCCGCCAGCCCGGGGAGCAGCGCGTGTTGTACAAGATCAGCATCGAAAAAGCTCACGCCATGGGGTAGAAGAACGATGAGCCCGCTCCACGACCGCATTGGACTGCACAGCTGGACGCTCGACACGACGCCGCTCGCCGACGTGCTGCGCATCGCACGCGAGGCCGGCTACAACGCTGTCGAGTTGCGCCACGTCGATTTCAAGCGCTGCATCGAAGCCGGCATGAGCAACGAGCAGGTGCTGGACATGATCCGCGCCAGCGGCATCGAGGTATCGTGCATGGGCCTCGAATCGGGCACGATATTCGCGCGCGGCGACGAGCAGCGCCGGCTTTTCGACTCGATGGACAAGATGTGCGCCAGAGCGGCGGCGCTCGACTGCGAAGTGATGATGGTCGCACCGGGCACCAATCCCGCGGGCAGCCTGCAGGAAGCGGCGCGAAATTTCGCCATCGGCGGCGAGATCGCGCAGAAATACGGCCTGCTTTGCGCGCTGGAATTCAATTCGCGCCATCCGGTCGTCAACCGGCTCGCGGTGGCGCGCGAAATCCTGGCGCTGGCGAACCAGCCCAACTGCGGGTTGTTGATCGACACCTACCACGCGCAGTGCGCCGGCGACGGCGGCCGCGCGTTCGAGGACGTGCCGGCCAGCGACATCATCGCGTTCCAGTTCAGCGACGTGCCGCCCGGACCGATTTCCCGCACGGGTACCGCGCTCGACCGGCTGCCGCCCGGCAAGGGCGTGGTGCGCTGGCGCGAGGTTTTGCAGTTGCTGATGGAAAAGGGCTACGAGCGCTATATCAACTACGAGGCGCCGAACTCCGCGCAGTGGTCGCGCCCACCCGCGGAGGTCGCGCGCGAGGGCATCACCTTGATAAAAGCATTGCTGGCCGATGCTACCGCGGCTGCGCGGCGAGCCGCCAACCGATGAAGCACTGGCCAAACGTAATCAACAGCTATCGCACGAACGCATACGTCAGCACCAGCAGAAATCCCATCAGATACAGCAGCCAGCTTACCTCTTTCCCGCGCCCGCTCAGGAGTTTCAGCGCGGGATAAGAAATGAACCCGAGCGCCAGCCCGTGAGCGATATTGTAGGTGAGCGGTATGCCGGCCATCGTCAGAAACGCCGGCACCCCTTCGCACAAGTCGTTCCACTCGATCCTCAGGATACTTTTTGCCATCATGCATCCGACGAGGATCAGCACCGGCGCGGTCACCGGATGCAGAAACCTGCCCGGCGTCACTTCGTAGCCCCCGCCGATCGTCTGGACCAGCGGAATGAAGAACAGCGCCAGCAGGAACAGCAGCGCGGTCGGCATGTTGGCGAGGCCGGTGCGTCCGCCCGCCGCGACACCCGCATTGCTCTCGATGTAGCTCGTGACCGTGGACGTCCCAAGCACCGCGCCGAGTGCCGTTCCGGCCGCGTCCGTCATCAGCACCCGTCCTGCGCGCGGGATTTTCCCATCTTTCAGGAACCCCGCCTGCGCGCTCACCCCGATCACCGTTCCCACCGTGTCGAACAGGACCATGTAAAGGAAAATGAAAGTGACCATCGGCAGCGCGAGCGCGCCCCTGACGTCCATCGCGAATAGCGTCGGGGCGATGGAAGGTGGCGCGCTGATCACGCCGCGATATTCCACCAGCCCGAAGAGCAGGCCGAGAATTGCTGTCGCCAGCATTCCCCACAGGATCGCGCCCGGCACTTTGCGCACGAGCAGCACGGAGGTGATGGCGAGTCCCGCGAGCGCGAGGAGCACGGGCGGCTGCCGGACATCGCCCAGCTGCACCAGGCTGCCCGGGTTGCCCACCACGATCCCGGCCTGCTGGAATCCGATGAATGCAATGAAGATACCGATTCCCGCGGCGATGGCGTGTTGCAACGACGCAGGCACCGCCTCGATCACCATTTCCCGCAGGCGGACCGCGGACAACAGCAAAAACGCCACGCCGGACAGAAACACCGCGCCGAGCGCGACTTGCCATGAAACGCCCATGCCCACGACGACGGTGAAAGTGAAGAAGAAGTTCTCGCCCATGCCCGGTGCGAGAGCGATCGGATAGTTCGCGTAGAGCCCCATCATGAGGGTGGCGGCCGCGGCGGAGATGCAGGTCGCCGCCATGACGGCCCCGAAGTCCATTCCCGCCTGCGACAGGACCGCGGGCTGGACGAAGATGATGTAGCTCATGGTCAGGAATGTGACCACGCCCGCGCGCAGTTCGGTGCGGACCGTCGTTCCGTTCTCGCGCAGCCTGAACAGCCGCTCCAGCAGTCCCCCGGATCCCGTGGCCTCGTTTGACACGCTCGAGTCCCAATCTACGAATTTATTGATGATCGCAAAAGTGCCTGACACCCATGAATTACCGCATTGGCGGCCGTCCCACCCTCACCCCGCGCCCGCGGAGGGCGCAACAGGTTCCATCGGCTTGCCGATGGATGTGACCCCGCAGCGGGATGCAAGGCGCCGGAGATCCGCGTGCTATTGTGCGCCTTCACGGTCGCAT
>JACPTJ010000371.1 GCA_016192835.1 Betaproteobacteria bacterium | reverse complement strand
TGAACCTGCTGAAACGCACAGTCACCCGAGGCAGCAAGAAAATTGATCTGCAGACGCAGGAATTCAGGCTGCTCGAGTACCTGATGCGCAATTCCGGGCAGGTGGTGACGCGGACCATGCTCCTGGAGAACGTCTGGGGATTCCATTTCGATCCGCACACCAGCGTGGTCGAGACCCACATCAGCCGGCTGCGCGCCAAGGTTGACCGGGAATTCGATAATGACCTGATACACACGGTGCGCGGTTCGGGGTACACGCTGAATGTCAGCCAATAGCTTTTTTCGCAGCACCGGCTTCCGTCTCTTCGCATGGTATGCCGCCGTCTTCGGCGCGTCGGTCGCGATCCTGCTCTTCATGGTCTACTGGATCACACTGGCTGCGCTCGACGAGCAGCTCAACGATTCCGTGGAGCGCGAGACGCAGGTGTTGGTCGACCTGCATCGCGGGCGCGGTCTCGACAGCGTCGAGCGGGCGATCCAGCTGCGGGCGGAGGAGTTGCGGGCACCGCGCCGCTACTACCTGCTGCAGGATAAGCACGGCAAACGCATCGCCGGAAATCTTCCGCCGATGAAGGCCACCGAGGGTGAGATGGTGCTTCCGGTGTCGTTCCTGTATCCGGACCGGCGCTCAAAGGCGGAAGACCCGGCCGGTGCGTACCCCATCGTGGCCCAGGGGCGCCGGCTCGGTAACGGCGAGTTTCTGCTCGTGGGAGAGAGCCGTTACCGGGCGGTGAAGGCGCACGAAGCGATCCTGCGGGCGCTCGCCTGGGGCATTGCGATCACGGTGCTACTTGCCGCGGGTGGCGGCGCGGCGCTCGGCACCGGGTTCCTGCGCCGCATCGAGGAGATTAACCGTACCACCCGCTCGATCATGGACGGGGACTTGTCCAAGCGCGTGCCGACGCGGGGCGGAGACGACGAGATGGACCACCTGGCGATCAACCTGAACGCGATGCTCGACCGCATCCAGGGGCTCATGGAGAGCCTGAAACGGGTCTCCGATGACATCGCCCATGATCTGCGAACGCCGTTGAGCCGCCTGCGTCACCAGCTCGAAGCCGCGCGCGAGAAGGCGGGAGCGGATGGCGAGCCGGTGATCGAGCAATCGATCGCGGACGTCGACGCCATCCTGGAGACATTTTCAGCGCTGCTGCGCATTGCGCAGATCGAGTCCGGGGCCCGGCGCGCGGCTTTTTCCGACGTGAGCCTCGCGCAGATCGTGTCGACCGTCTCGGAAACCTACGCTCCAGTCGCGGAAGATAGCGGCCAGCGGCTCAAGGCCGTTGTCGACCCGACCCCGACGATCCATGGCGACCGCGAGCTTTTGACGCAAATGGTCGCGAACCTGATCGAAAATTCGATCCGCCACTGTCCGGCCGGGGTCGATATCACCGTGTCGGTGGGACAGGAAGCCGGCGCACCGGTGGTGCGCGTTGCCGATACCGGTCCGGGCATTCTCGCGGCAGAGCGCGATAAAGTATTCCGCCGCTTCTACCGGCTGGAGGCGAGCCGCACCACGCCGGGAAGCGGTCTGGGGCTCGCCTTGGTGAAGGCCGTCGCCGACCTGCACGACGCGTCGGCCGAGTTATCGGACAATAACCCGGGACTTCGCTGCACCGTGCGCTTTCATAGCGCAAGGGACGATGGCGCCCGAACGAATTCCGCGCGGGGCGCGCCGGACACTCAGGCCCCGCACGCGACGGCGTGAACTAGGCGCAAAATCCGGACGCGAGTTGGGCCGGGACTTACATCAACGTTACACGCGGATTACATGTTGGTAAGAATCCGTGCCGCCCGCGAACCCCGCTTATCATCGC
Source organism: Betaproteobacteria bacterium (assembly GCA_016192835.1). Lineage (GTDB taxonomy): Bacteria > Pseudomonadota > Gammaproteobacteria > Burkholderiales > SG8-41 > PALSA-1004. The sequence continues at coordinate 3,268 of JACPTJ010000371.1, read as the reverse complement.
CCGTCCAAATGGGCCGTTGGCCGAAACCGCCAGCGTTTTAGAACTTTGACTGATAACGGAGATTTACATGAATTGCAAATTGATAGCGGCTGCGTTCGCGGCCATGGGTCTCGCAGCGTGCAGCCCCAGTCCCAATGTCACGCCGCAGGGTAGCGCAAGCCCGGCCGAAAGCACCGTAACCCCCGCGCCCGCGCAGCCGGCGGCACCGGTGCAACTGGTCGAATCCGACAAGCCGGCTGCGGATCAGGCAGCTGCGCCCGCCGCACAGGAAGAAAAGAAGGAAGGGGCCACCGCGCCAGCAACTGAAGCCAAGTAGGACGACGGTGCGAAGAAGGTCGACTAAACAGGAGGGATGAAATAATCTCCCGCCGCATCGCGACGACCGTCGCGATTCGTGTCGTGACTTACATCGAGGTTACGCGAGGATTACATGTTGGTAAGAATGCGCGTCGCGTCAAAACCTCGCTTATCCTGAACGCGTCGAATACGCCGTTGGCGAAAACCGCCAACGTTTAATTAACTTTAATTGATAACGGAGAATTACATGAATCGCAAACTGATAATGACGCTCGCAGTGAGCGGCGCACTTGCAGCATTCGCCGGCGGTGTGTTTGCAAATGAAGCGGCGAAACCCGTAGTCGGGAAGGCGGAGTTGCAACAAATCGTTACGAAACTCGAGTTGACGCTGCCCTTATTCGTCGCCGAAGGTGAAGACGAGAAGAAACCCGAAAGCTCGCAGCTGATCGCCGCCGAGGGTGACGATGAGAAGAAACCGAAACCCGAGGGCTCGCAGTTGATCGCCGCCGAGGGTGACGATGAGAAGAAACCGAAACCCGAGGGCTCGCAGCTGATCGCCGCCGAGGGTGACGATGAGAAGAAACCGAAACCCGAGGGCTCGCAGCTGATCGCCGAAGGTGAAGACGAGAAGAAACCCGAGAGCTCACAGCTGATCGCCGAAGGGGACGAGAAGAAGGATGCACCGAAGCCAGAGCTGATGCCCAGCTAAGCAACGCAACGAATAGCCGACAAGCAATTCTTCCCCGAAGCGCGCACCGGTCGCAAGCCCGGTGCGTTTTTTTTTGCTCAGAGACGGGCCGCAAGCCGGGGCCAGCCGGCGATCGTCGATACGCGTCCGGGCGCGGGCGACGCGATCGCGGCCGAGCTCGTCGCCAAGGCGGAACCGGACGGTTATAATCCGTCACTGCGGCAGGCATTGAACGAGAACAGTCAGGGAGATGAGCACGAAACTCAAGCCGGTGGATGTGGTGGTGGTGGGTGCCGGACTTGCCGGCACGATCGTATGCAAGGAACTCGCCGCGACTGGGCTCAGGATCGTCTGTCTCGAACGCGGGCGCATGCTCGATTCCCAGCACGATTTGGCGATGCCTTACGTGCATGACGAGCTCAAATACGAGCGCGCCAGCGATATCGTGCAGAATCTGTCGCGCGAGACGATCACGTTTCGAAACAGCATGAACGAGACTGCGCTGCCGATGCGCGAGATCGGCTCGTTCAAGCCCGGCGAATGTGTCGGCGGTGCGGCCGTGCATTGGGGCGGTATGACGCAGCGTTTTTTGCCGTGGGACTTCGAGACCCGCAGCCGCACGCTGGCGCGTTATGGCAAGGCGGAGATTCCCGAGGACTGCACCAGCCAGGACTGGGGTCTAACCTACGACGAACTCGAGCCGTATTACGACCAGTTCGAGCATATCTATGGAATCGGCGGCAAAGCCGGCAACCTGAACGGCGAGATCCAGCCGGGAGGCAATCCGTTCGAAGGCCCGCGCTCGCGCGAGTTTCCGAATCCACCCAAGGAGCCGACGTACTCCGGGGCGCTGTTCGCCAAGGCCGCCGCATCGCTCGGCTACAAGCCGTTCCCGATGGGTACGGCGACCATGACGCGCCCCTACACCAATCCGTACCGGCTGATGCTGAATCAATGCGTGAACGGCGGCTACTGCGGGCACTTCACCTGCGGGATGGGTGCGAAAGCGACCCCGCTCACCGCCGTGCTGCCGGCGCTCCTCAAGCACCCGAATTTCGAGCTGCGGGCGCTCTCCAACGCGATCAAGGTGAACCTCGATTCCGGCGGCAAGCGCGCGGTTGGGGTCACGTACCTCGATGCGCGCGGACGCGAAGTGGAGCAGCCTGCGGAACTGGTGATACTGACCTCTTACACGTTCAACAACGTGCGCCTGATGCTGCTCTCGGGAATCGGCAAGCCGTACGACCCGGTCAGCAACCGCGGCGTGGTGGGCCGGAATTACGCGTATGTTACTTACGGCAAAGTCGGGTTGTTTTTCGACGACAAGGTGTTCAATCCGTTCATGGGCGGCGGCGGGCTGGCCACCGCTATCGATGAATTCAACGGCGACAACTTCGACCATACCGGTCTGGGCTTCATCGGCGGCGCGTATCACATCGTAAGCAGCGTCGGCGCGCCACCGATCAAGTCTCATCCGGTGCCGCCGGGAACCCCGCGTTGGGGCGCGGGCTGGAAGAAAGCCGTGGCGCAGTACTACAACCGTTCGTTCCAGATCACCGCCCACGGCTCGTGCCAGAGTTATCGCACCAACTATCTCGATCTCGATCCGACCTATCGCGACGCCAATGGCCTGCCGCTGATACGCCTGACCTTTGACCGGCGGGAGAACGAGTTCAGGATGTCTGCCTATACCACCAGCAAAGCGGTGGAGATCGCGAAGGCCATCGGCCCCTCGAAAATGAGTGTCAATCCCGTCACCGGAAAGTACACTATCGTGGGCTACCAGAGCACGCATAACACCGGCGGCGCCGCGATGGGCGCGGATCCGGCGACCAGCGCGGTCAACAGGTATCTGCAATCGTGGGATGTGTCGAACGTGTTCGTGATCGGCGCGAGCGCGTATCCGCAGAACAGCGCCAACAGCCCGACCGGCACGGCCGGGGCACTGGCGTGCTGGGCTGCCGATTCGATCAAGGACCGCTACCTGAAGCGGCCGGGGGCGCTCGCGTGACGCTCAGCGCAACAGCAACGGATTAGGAAACAACTGGAGGACTGACGATGCAGGAATCTGTGGATCAAAACGCCTATGGTTATCTCACGCTGCCCGAGGTGCGGTTTCTGGACGCGGCGGTGGCGCGCCTGATCCCGGCGGATGAATTGGGGCCGGGCGCGAAGGAAGCCGGCGTTACCTGTTTCATCGACGGGCAGCTCACCAGCTCATGGGGCACGCACGGCCGCAACTACCGTATGGGGCCGTGGCCGGAAGGCACGCCGCAGCAGGGT
>JACPTJ010000370.1 GCA_016192835.1 Betaproteobacteria bacterium | reverse complement strand
GCTGTAAACAAATTGCTCTTCCCGCTCGCGGGGGCGGTATCCGTAGTCCTGTTTGCCCGCATCGTCGACCGCATCGGCAAGGGCATCCGGGACGCTCCCCGCGACGCGCTGCTCACCGATGTGACGCCCCGCAGGATTCGGGGCGCGGGTTTCGGCTTGCGACTGGCGCTTTACACGATCGGCGCGGTCGCGGGGCCGCTCGCGGCGATCGGCCTGATGAGCTTGAGCGGCGATGATTTCCGGCTCGTGTTCTGGATTGCGGCGATTCCGGGGTTTGCGCCGGTCGCGGTGCTGTACTTCGGCGTCAAGGAACCTCCGTGGCAGCAGTTACGGAACGCGCGACACCTGCCGATCAGACGCACCGATCTGGCGCGGCTCGCGCTGCCGTTCTGGTGGGCAATTTCAGTCGCCGCGATGCTGTCATTGGCGCGCTTCAGCCCCGCATTCATTGTGCTGAAGACGCACGACGTTGGGGTTGCTGCCGCCTACGTGCCTGTCATGCTGGTGCTCATGTACCTCGTCTATTCGGCGGCGGCCTATCCGTTCGGCATTCTCGCGGATGGATTCAACCGGCGCTTGCAGTTGGGGATCGGGAGTGTCCTGCTGGTTGCCGCCGATCTCGTGCTGGCAGGGGCCGACAACCTTGGGCTGACCGCACTCGGAGCAGCGCTGTGGGGACTGCAGATGGGAGTAACGCAGGGGCTGCTGTCAGCCGCGGTGGCCGATGCCGCCCCCGAGCAATTGCGCGGCACGGCCTTCGGGATTTACGACCTGGCGATCGGAATCGCGACTTTTTTCGCAAGTGCCGGGGCGGGGTTGCTCTGGACAATCGGCGGACCGGCGCTGACTTTCAGCATCGGTGCCGCCGTTGCCGCCGCAACCGTTCTCCTTCTCGCGCTGCGGCCGATGCCCGTGGCAACACACACTTCGCCCTGAGCCATATGATCGAACTTTTTTGCGACCCCCGACGCAAAAACGTATCGCCGGCGCTAGAATGCGTTTCGGATTCTTAACTTGCCACAGGACCCAAGGAGAAAGAAATGTTGTTCATGGTGAAAATCGTGGTGCGTCTGCCGGGTGACTGGCCGAAGGAAAAGCTTGCGGAAATCAACAAGAACGAAACGGCGCGCAGCATGCAGTTCGTCAAGGAAGGCAAGCTCAAACGCATTTTCAGGATCGTGGGCCAGCGCGCGAACTTCAGCATCTGGGAAGCCGCGAGCCCCGAGGAGCTGCACGCAACGCTGACTTCGCTGCCGCTGCATCCCTACATGGACGTCAGCGTTACCCCGATCATGAAGCATACGACGACGCAGGCATGGGAGAAGGAACACGGCGCCATGCCGCCATTTCAGTGATTATTCCATTTTCACGATGAGCGGTTACCTGGCTATTTCACCGGCGGCCAAATCCGCCGCGCAACATTGGGCAAGCCCGGCGCGTGCACGAGCTTGCGCACCACGCGGTCCGTCCATTCCGCCATCGCGGGATCGAAATTCTCGTGATTGACGAAATTCTCGTTGCGCGCCGCGAGCGAGGTGAATTCGTAGAAGCACGCGTGCTTGGCCCAGCCGGAAATGGAAACGAGTTTGCGCACTTGTATGCATCCGGGCAGGGTACCCATGCTGCGCGGCAGGCGCCACTGCGCGTACCACGCCGCCAGCTCGTCTTCATCCTGATATGAGCCGGCGTTGAAACTGCCGATCTGGATGGCCGGACTGAAATCCATGTCGTTGACCCGGTTCTTCCCTTCCGGGCCGTAGACCTGGCCCTGGATCATCATGATGTTGGAGCTTTCGCCGATGCGCATCGCGAGCATCTTCCGGTCCTGGTCCGACAGCGTGGCGTGAAATTCGGCGGGAGTGGGATCGACGAACACATGCGCCGACTTACCTCCGACGATCAGGATGTAGCGATCGCCAGACGGCGCCGTGGGATCCGCGGATGCCTTCAGGCGGCCTGCGCGTGGCATCGGGGCTTTCGCCTCGGATTCATAATGCGCGGCCGAGAGCACGCCCGGGCGCGCCAGCACTTTGGGAATATACGTGCCGTGCAGCCACGCCAGATATTCGTCTCGGCCTTGTTCCGGCAGATTACACCACGTTATCCAGAATCCGGGACTCATGACTATTTTTTCTTTCGAGACGTTGGTGTATTTGTGGAGTTTGGCATCGAGGTTCTGATTATTTAGAATCGTAAGAGTGGATGACAAACTTTCCCCTCACCCTGACCCTCTCCCCGCAAGCGGGGCGAGGGAACACTCCCTCTCCCGCCTGGGCGGGAGAGGGTTGGGGTGAGGGTGGGGCATTTGCCAATGCAGTTATTCATGGGAAGCACTTTTTCGATCATCAATAACAGTTGGTTGCCGCGGTTTGCATGGCGTACGCCCAGGTGTGGTGATCGGCGCCGCCGAAAACCGCATTGAGCGCTTCGAGCCGCCGGTACGCGCGTCCGACGAAGGTCTCTTCGGTCAGACCCATCGCCCCGTGCAAGTGCACCGCCTGCTGCCCGACGAATCGCGCGCTGTTTGCGATGTGCGCTTTGGCGGCATGAATCGCCGCCTGCCCGTCTTCCGCCGGCAGTTGGTCATGCGCATATGCAGCCAGGTTCAGCATCGACCTGGATTCCTCCAGGGCTACGAACATGTCGACCAGCCGATGCTGCAGAACCTGGTTGGCCGCCAGCGGGCGGCCGAACTGCTTGCGCGTTGCGAGCCAATCCTGCGTGAGTCTGAGCAATTCGCTCATGCAGCCGACGCTTTCCGCGAGCACGCCGACGGTCGCGAAAACGATGGCTCGCGTGAGTGCGCGGCGCGCCATCGCGTCGGCGCAAATCGCAATTCCATCCGCGTTCTCCAGCCGCACCGTGCCCGCGGGCATTTCGTCATCGGCGTGGCCGGGTTGTATCTGCACGCCCGGCTTGCGGGCAGCGACGAGATACCAGCCGAAGCGCCCCTGCTCCCGGGCACTGACGATCAGCGCGTCGGCCTCCCGCGCGTCCCAGACCCGCCGCTTGCTGCCGCTGAGTTTGATTCCCGGCGCCCGGCGCGCTGCGGTCGCAGGCTCTTCGCACGCAAAACTCACACTGCGTTCAGAATGCGCAACGGCCAGTCTTGACTCTCCGTCGAGAAAACGCTGCAGCAGTTCCTGGCGGCCCTCGAAGGGCGGCGCATGCGCAAGCACGCCAGCCGGAAGCAGCACCGAAGAAAAATACGGCACCGCCGTCCCGGTTGCGCCGATAGCCTCGCAGATCGGGATCACATCGACCGCGCGCCCTCCCAGACCGCCTTCGTCCTCGCTCAACGCCGCCGCAATCCACCCCAGCTCGGCGAGTTCCGACCACTGCGCGCTGCGGCCGCGGCTCCGCAGAAACCGCGTGGCGCTTTCCAGCAGCATGCGCTGTTCGCCGGTGCGTTCAAGATGCACGCTGTCCTCCCAGCAGTGACTTCGCGAGGATTTCGCGCTGCACTTCGCTCGATCCGGCGGCAACGGTAAAACCGCGCGCATACAGCCGGTTGGCATTCAGCGTCTGCCAATAGCCCGGAATGTCTGCATCGCCGGTCTTCAGGCGCTTGAGCGGGATTGATTCCTCGCCGATCGCATCGCACAGCAAATCGTAGATTTTCTGGTAGAGCTCGGTGCCGCGCAGCTTCAGCAGCGCAATCTCCGGCCCCGGCGGCGTGCCGGCCATGGTCTCGCCAAGATAACGCAACGCGGTTTGCTCGATCGCGCGCGCCTGGATCTCGAGCGCCGCGAGCTGCATGCGAAACCAGTCGTGTTCGAGCAGCGGCTTGCCATGAAAAAGGGCTACACGCGCGATCGCGCGGGCGAGCTTCAGCCGCTTGGTGGTCTCCGCGACGCGCGCCGCGGCGAGGCGTTCGTGCAAAAGCAGCGATTTGGCGATACGCCAGCCGTCGTTTTCGGCGCCGATACGATTGCCGACCGGCACGCGTACCGCATCGAAGAAAACCTGATTGAAAAAATGCCGCCGGTTGATGGTCGGAATCGGCCGCACCGTAACGCCCGGCGCGTGCATGTCGACGAGCAGAAACGAAATTCCCGCCTGCGGCCGCGTTTCAGGATCACGATCGGTTCGCGCGAGGCAACACATGCCGTCGGCCCAATGCGCGTATGAAGTCCAGATTTTCGTGCCGGTCAGTACGTAGTCGTCGCCGTCGCGCACCGCGCGCGTTGCCAGCGACGCGAGGTCGGAACCCGCGCCCGGCTCGGAGTAGCCCTGGCACCACCAGACGGAACAATCGCGTATCGGCGGCAGCAGCCGTTGTTTCTGTTCCGCGGATCCATGCTCGCAGAGTATCGGCCCGAGCAGCTTGGCCCCCACGCCCAACGTGAGCCCCACGGGAGGGCAATCCGCCAGCGCCAGTTCCTCCTCGAAGAGGTAATGGCGGACAGGGCTCCAATTCACACCGCCGTCGTGCTCCGTCCAGGTCGTGGTGAGCCATCCGCGCTGCGACAGCAGCTTTTGCCACTCGACGTAGTCCTGCTTGGACAGCTCCGCGCCATCGGCGACGCGACGGCGCAGTTCGGGCGCAACGGCATCGCGCGCGAAGGCACGAACTTCCGCGCGAAACCGCCGGTCATCATCGGTGAGCAATGCTTCGAGCATGGTAACTACTGATAATCGTAAAAGTGCCTGGCATTCATGAATAACCGCATTGGCGGACGCCCCACCCTCACCCCAACCCTCTCCCGCCCAGGCGGGAGAGGGAGTGTTCCCTCGCCCCGCTTGCGGGGAGAGGGCTAGGGTGAGGGGAAAGTTTGGCATCCACTTTCGCGATTCTCCATAGATGCCAAATCACGTTCGCATTGAGCGTTCCCGCCACGGGGGCAGCGATGCGCCGGCGGGAACGTCGCGTCAGTCGACCTTGATATTGCCGGCCTTGACCACCTTCGTCCACTTGGCGATGTCCCGGGCGGTGAAGCGCGAGAACTCCTCGGGCGTGTTGTGCGCGGCTTCCATGCCGTCGTTGCGCAGCCGCTCCTGCACGTCGGGCCGCTTGAGGATGCGCGCCACGACGTCGGTCGCGCCGCCGGGCGCGAATGGCACGACCGCGCGCACCGATTTATCGGGCCATTTGCCGGTTTGAGCGTGTGCCGCCGGCAAGGCCGCGGCGAGCGCCAGCAACAGCAACGCGCGTCTGGTCTTCGTCGGCGCGATCGCCATTGGTTTACGGGTGGTAACTGCTGAGTGCGTAATCGCATTGAAGTTTGTCATCTGAACCCCTATCTCCCCGTGAACTTCGGCTTGCGTTTCTCCACGAACGAACGGAATCCCTCTTTGGTGTCCTCGGTGTCCTGGATGTCGGTGAGCACGGTCCATGTGTAAGGTATTCCGTCCGTCGGACCCCTGTCGATTGCGCCCATGATTGCCTTCTTGGAACCCTGCACGGCAAGCGGCGCCGCTTCTTCGGCGATATGAGTGGCGATCTCCCACGCCTTGGTCATGAGTGCGTCGCGCGGCAGCACTTCGGAGACCAGCCCCCACTGACAGGCTTGCTGGGCGCTCACCCGGAAATGCCGTCCCTCGACAACCATGCGCATGACGATGCCCAGCGGCATCTTGTAGGCGAAGCCTGCCGATTCGACGCCGTTGATGAGCCCGATATTGACGTGGGTGTCGAGGAACTGTGCGTTTTCGGAGGCGATGACGATGTCGCTGTCGGCCACCAGGTGCCAGCCGCCGCCCACGCAATAGCCGTTGACCGCGCAGATGAAAGGTTTGCGGATCGACTGCATCATATCCGTCCACGGCTTGAAGATCGTGTAGCCCTCGGTCTTGCCTTTTTCCTGGGTCTTTTCGGCCGCTTCGGTCACGTACATGCCGCTGCAAAACGATTTTTCTCCGGCGCCCGTCAATATCATGACCCACTGCTCCGGGTTGTCCCGGTATTCCCGGAACACTTCCAGCAGCTCGCCCGACGTTTCAACGCCGATGGCGTTCGCGCGCTCGGGACGATTGAGAGTCACGCAAACGATGCGTCCCCTTTTTTCCACCAGGATATCCTTGTATGCCATTTTTCTGCCTCTCGTTGTGTGTCACTAAATGAAGTCGATTCTGGCGCGACAAAGTCTATTGCGATTTGCCGGCCAAACGTTCGAGTTCGGCGAGGATTTCGCCGCGGTGCTGATCGACGCCCGGCACGGCGAGCGTGCGGGACTCGAGTTGCTCGTTGATCTTGACGGGAACCCCCCACGTCGGGATTTCGCGCCCGCTCGGCAGGCGCGTGGGTTTGACCATGTTCCGCGCGATGATCTGCTCGTCGGCAGCCACGTCGTTCATGCCGCGCACGTGGGCGACCGGAACCCCGGCGGCGGTGAAAACTTTTTCCCACTCCTGCGCCGTCCGCGCCCGCAGGTAGTCCTGGATCAGCGGACGCAATGCGTCGCGGTTCGTGACCCGCAGGGGATTGCTCGCGAATCGCGGGTCGCCCGCAAGCTCCGCGGCGCCGAGCAGGTCGCAGAACCGCTTCCACTGGTGTTCGTTGCTGACCTGCACCAGGCAGTACTCGCCGTTGCCGGTCTCGAACGCGCCCAGCGGATAGATCCCCATCGTTTCGGACCCCATCCGCGCGGGCAGCGTCATCCCGACGAGCGCGCCCTGAAAGTACGCGTGCATGAAGCCGAGCGCGGATTCCATCAGCGAGACTTCGAGCAGCATGCCGCGCCCGGTCTGTGCCACGCTGCGCAGTCCGGTCATGATCGTGCCCCAAGCGAGATACGCGGTCGCGATGTCGATGGGCGAGCCCGCGCACCGCACCGGTGGGCGGCCCGCCTCGCCGGTGATGCCCATGATTCCCGTGTAAGCCTGAATCATCGAGTCGTAAGCAGGCGCCTGGGCACGCGGCCCGCTGCGCCCGTAGCCGGTCACCGTAACCCACACCAGTTTGGGATGGGCGTCCTTTAGATTGGCCCAGCCCAGTCCCATTTTTTCGTGCGTACCGGGGCGGTAGTTCTCGACCATTACGTCCGCCGTTGCGAGCAGCCGGTGAAACAATTGCCGCCCTTCGGCGCTCTTGAAATCGATCGCAATGCTGCGCTTGCCGCGGTTGCAGCTCACGAAGTAGACGCTTTCCCCGTCGACAAAAGGCGGCCATTGCCGCATCTCGTCGCCGCCCGGCGGCTCGACTTTGATGACGTCCGCCCCCATCTCGGCCGCGAGCATCGTCGATACGGGACCAGCGATGTTGCGCGTGCAATCGAGAATGCGCACGCCCTGCAGAATCGCGGACATATCCATACTGCTCATACCCCCTCACTCTCCGTCGTGTTCGTCCATTCCGGCCGCGTAGTCATATCATGAATTCCAGGCTGCGGTTTTTCGTTTTCCTCTTGCAGTTGATCTAAATCAAAGATTCCTGTTAGGGTGAGAATACTTTACACCTTTCGCTGAAAGACCGAGTCTGCGATAGTCACGCGTGGAGGAGCAGGAAATGAGCGAAAGACGACGAAAATTCTGGGGCTGGGGCTACGAGGACGACGCCGTGCCCGCCGAGGAACTGGCGTGGTTCGAGCAGGCCTGGCGACAAGTGGGACCGGCTGTTCCACACTTACGGCAAGTCGGGTGCGGAAGGCGCGCGTGCCATGCTGCGCGACTTCTCCAATCCGCCCGATGTCGTCGCCTATCCCCGCAACGAGACCGACATCGTCGACCTGCTCGACTGGTGCAACAGCATCGGCGCCGCGGCCATCCCGTTCGGCGGCGGCAGCGGTGTGGTGGGCGGCATCGAGGCGCCGCAGGACGAGCGCTATCGCGGCGCGGTCACGATCAGCCTGCGCAACTTCAACAAAGTACTCGAAATCGACAAGACCTCGCAGGCGGCGCGCATCCAGGCCGGCGTGCTCGGACCGTCGCTTGAAGAACAGCTGAAGCCGAGCGGACTCACGCTGCGATTTTTCCTGCAGGCGTGGGAGTTCTCCTCGCTCGGCGGCTGGATCGCGACGCGCGCCGGCGGCCATTTCTCGACGCTCTATACGCATATCGACGACCACGTCGAAAGCCTGCGCGTGGTGACGCCTTCGGGCGTGCTCGAATCGCGGCGGTTGCCCGCGTCCGGCGCGGGGCCGAGCCCGGACCGCATGTTCATCGGCTCGGAAGGCACGCTCGGCATCATCACCGAAGC
>JACPTJ010000024.1 GCA_016192835.1 Betaproteobacteria bacterium | reverse complement strand
GGCGGCACCCCGCCATCACCGCATTTGCGGCAATATTCCACGGGTTCGCTTCCAGATTGGCTTGCGGGAGAATCGCAATCCTTTCGTTCGGGGCGCGGTCCGTATGTTTTAAAAACGCCTCGACCCTTTCGATTGAGGGAGGAACGATGGGCAGCTCATCGGTCCACTGCTGGCCCCTGAAGTATTCGTTAACCTCATCAAAGGTACCTTCGTAAATGGTCTCATTGCCAAAGCGCGAGGCCGTGGATGACCGCGGAATTTGACCGCTCACCGGCCGGGTCAATCCGTCGACAATACGGCCGAACAGAACGTCTTCCACATTTTTTATGACCAGGTCGTCCTGATGGACGCCCACAGCACCGGGATACTCGGCGATGCGCAGCCCCGCCATCCCCTCGGCCTGTGCCACCGCCTTGGCAATCTCCGTAAACCCCGTGGTTGTTACCACCACACTGGGAATGCCGACTTTTTCCGCTTCTATCGCCGGCCTCACCGAGGCCGGAGTGCAGGTGCCTCACCCGCCATTGCCGGTTATGAGAGCATCACAACCCTTTTCCTTCGCGATCAGGGCAATCTCGCGCGCAATTTTTTTCTGCGAAGCCGGGTCGCCGCCGACGTAGACGATCGGAAATTCGTCATAGGGAATGATTTTCACACCGTCGAACTTTTTCCTGAAAAGCTGGCGATAGGTATGAAACATCAGCTCGCCCTTGAAGTGGTTGTTATACACCTCGCCAATAGTCTTGCCTTCGAGACTATCGATGTGCGGACTGATTTTGTTCGTCAGCCCAGGCGGCAGTCCCTCCGGACTTATAACGCCGATTTTTTCTTTCATGGTTATCCGTTCATATCCTGGTAACACGCGCCATCCGGTGCAGCGAATCACATCCCCGTTGCCGGCTTTGCCTGAACATTTCGCTATTAGACAGCGAATCAATCCGGGCCGCCGGAATATCAGGATATTCTAGCCGAGTCCGATACCCGGGAGACAGCCCGTGCGATCGCGATTCATGGCATGATAGGTGACATGGTCGCGCTCATCAAGATCTCGGTGCAGAATGTGAGACCTCGAAATCAGAATGAATAATCCGCTCTCCAGTATCCGCGTCGGCACGGGCGCAGGTTTTTCCGATGATCGCATCGAGCCCGCAGTCGAGCTCGCCGAGCGCGGCGGCGTGGACTATCTGGTATTCGAGTGTCTCGCCGAGCGCACCATCGCGCGCGAGACGCTGACGCGCCTCAAGGACCCGGATCGCGGCTACACGCCGTACCTGGCCGAGCGTTTCCAGGCGGTTCTGCCCGCGTGCCGCCGCAACGGCATACGCATCGTGACGAACATGGGCGCGGCGAATCCCGCCGGGGCCGCGCGCGCGGCACGCCGCGAAGCGTTGGCGCTCGGCCTTGGCGACGTCCCGGTCGCCGTCGTCAGCGGCGATGACGTCACGGACCTGGTGCGCGCAAATCCGCAGCTACCACTCATGGAGAGCGGCGAGCCGGTCGAATCGCTGATTCCGCGCATGGCCTCGGCAAACGCCTACCTTGGCGCGGACGTGGTGCGCGACGCGCTCGCGACCGGCGCCCCGGTGGTGATCACGGGGCGGGTATCCGATCCGTCGCTTTTCCTCGGCTGCATGCTGCACGGCCTGGGCTGGAGTTACGACGACTGGCCGCTGCTCGCAAGCGGAACACTCGCCGGGCACATGATGGAGTGCGCGGCGCAACTCACCGGCGGCTGCTTCGTCGATCCCGGCCGCAAGGACGCGGACGACCCGGTGAACATCGGATTTCCGTACGCCGACATCAACACGGCGGGCGAGCTCGTGCTCGGCAAGCTCGAGGATACCGGCGGGCGGCTAGATCTCATGACGTGCAAAGAGCAAGTGCTGTACGAGATGCACGATCCTGCGCGCTACATCACGCCCGACTGCCAGCTCGACATCACAGGCGTCGAGTTCGCGCAGGAAGGCAAGTGCCGCGTGCGCGTGACCGGCATGAAAGCGCGTCCGCGCACTCCCACCTACAAGGCTGTCGTGGGATACCACGACGGATACATCGGCGAGGGGGAAGTCGCCTACGCCGGCCCCAATGCGCTCGCGCGCGCGAAGCTTGCGGAGCACATCGTTCGCGAGCGGCTCAAGTCGCGCGAGTTCAGCTACCCGGAGATCCGCGTCGACTACATCGGAATATCCAGCCTGCACGGCATGGGGAACGGGCGGCCCGAGCCTTATGAAGTACGCCTGCGCATCGCCGCGCGCAGCCCCGACCGCAAGGCGGCGCTCGCGGTCGGATTTGAAGTTCGCACGCTTCACGTCAACGGCCCTGCGGGCGGCGGCGGCGGATCGAACGCCGTGCGCGAGGTGCTGGCGGTCAAATCGATCCTGATCCCGCGCGAGCTGGTGACGCCGCGCGTCAGCGTGGAGGGCAACTTATGAGCGTGCGCGTATACGATCTCGCCCATGGCCGCGCGGGAGACAAAGGCAACACCTCGAACATTTCCGTCGTCGCGTACAACACCCGCGCGTGGAACATTCTGCGCGAGCAACTCACTGTCGAGCGGGTGATGCAGGCTTTCGAACACGTTGCGAAGGGTCCCGTCACGCGCTACGAGTTGCCCAAGCTCCAGGCATTCAATTTTGTCATCGAGAATGCGCTGGGCGGCGGCGTGACCGTGTCTCTCGCCCAGGACATGCATGGCAAGAGCCTCTCCTACCTGATGCTTGCCATCGAGCTGCCGGGAGACGAATCCTGAGCAGGTGTCGATGGCTCTTGAACTGCTGCGGGCCGGACTAGCAGGACATGACCGTGCGCTCCGCCGCTGGCGCCAGCGATGCCGAAGAGTCACGGCAGTTCCCGTACTGGCGACGCAATCTGAAGGCGCTGCCAATTGCCAACGTGCTATGCAGCGTGGGCTTCGCCCTTTCCTGGCCATTCCTGCCGCTGATGTTGCGTGGTTTGGGCGTGCGGGAGAACCTGGAGACGTGGGTCGGCTATATGCTGCTGGGGTTCAACCTGATCGGTTTTGCGATCAACCCGATCTGGGGAGACATTGCCGACCACTACGGCCGCAAGATCATGGTTCTGCGCGCGATGCTGGGTATGGGTGTGGTCATGATGCTGGTGCCGCTCGCGCAGACGCCGCTGTGGTTCGCCGTGATGGTCATGCTGGTGGGTTTCTTCTACGGCTACATGCCCGCAGGCATGGCCTTGCTGGTCGCCAATACTCCGCCCCGGCGCATCGGCAGCGCGCTCGCCTTCGCGCAGACCGGCGGACTGGCGGGGCAGACTGTCGGCCCTGCGGTGGGCGCCATGCTGGCCGCATTGATCGACCAGCAGCATTGGTTGTTCTGGATCAGTGGTGGGCTGATGCTCTCCGGCGGCACACTGGTGGCACTGTTCGTGCGCGAAGTAAAGCCGAGGGTGGCCGGTCCCTGGCGCCCGGACTGGGTGGGCAGTCTGCGCGAACTGTTGGCGGTGCCGCACATGGGGCCGCTGTATCTGTTGAGTTTTCTGTTTGCGGCGTTGTGGTTTGGCAATTTGACGATCATCAGCATCTATATGCTGCAACTGCTGGAGGAACAGCCCGCGAACGCGGGCACGGAAGCATTCTGGGTGGGAGCGGCGGCAATGGCGCTTGCTGTCACCAGTATCGCCGCGATGCCATTGTGGGGCCGTGCGCTGGACCGTTTCGGGCCCACGCGCATATTGCTGTTCGCGACCGCGGCTGCGGCAATCACTCACGCGCCGTTGCTGGTGCTGCAAACGCCGCTGCAACTCGTGCTGGCGCGATTGGCGTTCGGCCTGACTTCCGCGGCCATGCTTCCCGCCATCATTCAACTGCTGAGAATACACGCGCCGGCAGGCACGGATGCCCGGGCCATCGCCTACGCCTCCTCGTTCCAGTGCATCGGCATGGGCCTGGCGCCGTTTTGCGCGGGTCTGATCGGCCCGGTGCTGGGGCTACGCGCATACTTCGCCCTGTTCACTGCGCTCACGCTGGGCGGGTTGATGCTGTGGCTGCGCAGGGCGGGAAATAAATGAATCTGCGGATGGACAGACAAGGATATCCTCATGTTTTTTTTACCCGCACTATTTGTCAAACCGCAGATTCGCTTCCTTGACAAGCTTCGTCCACTTCGCGATTTCGGACTTGATGTGCGCATTGAACTGCTCGGGCGAGCTGCCGACGGGGGTCGAACCGTCCGCGGCCAGGCGGGTCGCAACGTCGGGCTGTCGCAGCGCTTCGGCGATCGCGGCGTTCAGCTTTCTCACGATCGGCCGCGGCACGCTTGACGACGTAATCACGCCGTACCACTGGTCGACCTCGTACCCGCGCAGTCCGGACTCGGCGACGGTTGGCAAATCGATGGAGGGTGAGCGCTTCGCCGCCGTGATGGCGATACCGCGAAGCCGCCCGGACTCCATCTGTGACCGTGTGCCGATCAACGAGCCGAACCCGACCTGAACTTCGCCCGACAGCATGGCGGGAATTACCGCAGCCGTACCTTTGTACGGGATGTGCACGATTTTGACACCGGCCATGTGGTTGAAGAGCTCGCCGGAAAAATGCTGCAGCGTGTTGTTGCCGGACGAGCCGAAATTGAGCTTCCCGGGATTCGCCTTGGCGTACGCGATGAGCTCCCTGACCGATTTCGCAGGCACGGACGGATGGATATACACGACGTAAAAAAGCGACGTTGCCTGCGAGATCCCCTGAAGGTCTTTGACCAAGTCGTACGGCAGCCTCGGGTTGGTCGCTGAATTGACGGAGACCGAGGCTGAAATCAGGCAAATCGTGTAGCCGTCCGGGGTGGCCTTCGCCGCGTAATCGACGCCGATGGCGCCACCTGCCCCGGTGCGGTTGTCCACGACGACTTGGTGGCCCCATTTGTCGCCAAGCTTCTGGGCGATGGTCCGGGCCGTCATATCGGTGCCGGCCCCCGGCGAGAACGGCACGATAAAGCGAATCGGCTTGTCAGGGTAGTTGGCGGCGGGATCGCTCGGTGCTGCGTGCAGCGATGTCGCAACGAATGCCAGAGAACCCGAGACCGTGAGGAATCGAACTACGTGTTTGATTGCGGTGTGATATTCGTTCATATGATCCTGTAGGCGGGCTTCCCGTGTCTGCGCGAGTGACTAATCACCGCTCCTGTTGAATCAGCCACTTTTGGTTGGTTTTCACCAGCGTGAGCGTTTTGATGCCGTTTTCCGTCAACCGGTTGGAGCGGTAGTTCTGCCGGAAACGAGCCGTGGCGATGTTGCCGTCGACGCTGATTTCAGGGGCTTCGATTTTCACTTCGATCCACGATTTTCCGACGATACGCGCGCGGCGTTCAGCTTCCCATTGCCGGCGCGATCGGCCGCGGGGCACGGCAAAGTTCTTCGCATAGGCAGCAAGGTACCCTTTGACGTCCTTGCTCGACCACGCGGCAGCCCAGCTGGGACGTCCTTGCTCGACCACGCGGCAGCCCAGCTGGCCAATGCCGCCGACACCTCTCTTTGCTCAGGCGTCAGTAACGAACCGGCCTCGGCCCGCTCCGGCCTCGCGCGTTCCGTCCGCGCGGCTGATTCCGCCTTGGCAAGGGCGCTTCTGGCGCGCTCCTCTTTGGCCCGCTTTGCTGCCTCGTCAAATTCAGCCCTCGCACGCGCCACCTGAGCGTCTTCCCCGGCATCCTTCTTGGCAGTTCGGTCGGCTGAACGCACCCGGGATAACGACCCAACGCATCCTTGGACACCGGGGGTGGTAGCGAAGGCAAATTCATACACTTCCCCCGCCGCCACAGTCACCGAACTGACTTTGGTCGAATCGCCGCATTTCATTGTTACCGAGTGCGGGCCCGGCGCCAGTTCGATCGGACCGTAGGGTTTATCGACGGGCTTGCCATCGATTTCGGCCACGGAAACCATGGGCCTGAATCTGGCCACGGCCTTCATATTGGTATCTCCGGACGTGATGATTGCAACCTTGTCCAGGCGATCAGTTCGCACTGGCTGCATGGCACAACCTGCCACCACCGTGACCGCAATCGTTGCGATACAGCAGTGTATGGTTATCTTCATGCGGGCCTCCTCCCCTGTTGACTTGGACCACGGTTCCTGCGCCGTTACGGCAATTATCCCATATTCTCCGCGATACCCGGTGTAGGGTGCGCTTGCGCACCATCGGGCAATCGGTGCGCAAGCGCACCCTACACCAATCGCAATTCCCCGCGGCTTGCCGCGGGGTTAGGCGCAGGGCACGCAGAGCAACTTTAACGCGGCTGTTCAGGGATCGGCAGCTCTGCCGTGCTCCAACCGCCGCCCAGCGCCTTGACCAGCGTCACCGCTGCCGTCAGACGCCGGCCGAGTATGCTGGTCGCAGTGCGCTCATTGGTTAGCTGTGCCGTTTGCACCGCGACAACGTTGAGGTAATTCACGGTTCCTGCTTTGTATTGATTCAGTGTCAGCTCAACCGCCTGACGCGAGGCCTCCACCGCGTCTGCCTGCACTCTGGCTTCCTGCTCCAGGGTATGCAGCGCCGCGAGGTTGTCTTCTACTTCCTGGAATCCGCTGAGCACCGTCTGGCGGTAAGCGGCGACGTTGGCGTCGTAGACGGCGATTGCCTGAGCCGTAAGCGCGCGCCGCAATCCCGCGTCGAAGATCGACTGCGCGATCGCCGGACCCACCGCCCAGAAGCGGCTTGGCAAAGTCAACCACTGCGCGAAGCTCGAGCTCTGGAAGCCCGCTGAAGCCGACAGCGTCAGCGCGGGGAAAAATGCCGATTTCGCCACGCCGACCTGCGCATTGGCGGCGGCCACACGGCGCTCGGCCGCGGCGATATCAGGCCGGCGTTCGAGCAGTTCCGAAGGCAAGCTGAGCGGTATCGCCGGCATCGCGAGGTTCAGCGGTATCGGCGCCAGTGCAAACTCCGCGGGCGGCCTGCCGATCAGGATCGCAATTGCATGTTCGAGCTGGGCACGCTGCACGCCGATGTCGATCGCCTGTGCCTGCGTGCTCTTCAACTGGGTCTCGGCCTGCACCACGTCCACTTTCCCCGCGACTCCGGCCGCATAGCGGTTGCGGGTCAGGTCGAGCGACTTCTGGAAAGCCGCCACGGAATTCTGCAGCAACTGCCGCTGCCCGTCGAGCACGCGCAACTGGAAATAATCCAGTGCGAGCTCGGCCTGCGCCGACAAACGCACCGCTTCCAGGTCGGATGCGCTCGCCTCGGCGCTGGCTACGTTCGACTCCACCGTATTGCGCACGCGACCCCACAGGTCGACCTCCCAGCCGGCATCGATTGAAACGTCGTACGTAGTAGCCGGGCCGCTCGAACGGGTTGCGCCTGACGGCGAACCGCTACGCGTCACGGAGCCACCGCCCGTGACGCCCGGGAACAAACCGGCCCGCGCCGACTGCACGAGTGCGCGCGCCTGCCGGAACCGCGCCTCGGCGATGCGCACGTTCTGGTTCGAAATATCGATCTGCCCGGCAAGCGCGTCAAGCTGCGCATCGCGGAAGATCTCCCACCATTTGCCGCGTTTGACCGTGTCCTGCGGCTGCGCGACCTTCCAGTCGCCGGCTTCTTTATAGGCCGCTGGCGTCGCGACGCTGGGACGCACGTATTTGGGACCGGCCGCGCAGGCACCGAGCAAAGCCAGCATCGCCGCCAATGCGAGGATTTTCGCAGCAGTGAATCGCGGCTTCATCGTGCCTCCAATGCGACGGCGCCCGTTTTCCGGCGCCGGATCCGCTGGCACCACAGCCGGAAACGGTCCAGATACAGATAAACCACCGGCGTCGTATACAGCGTGAGCAACTGGCTCATCACGAGGCCGCCAACGATCGAGATGCCGAGCGGCCGGCGCAGTTCCGCGCCGTCGCCGAAACCCAGCGCGAGCGGTATTGCGGCGAACAAAGCCGCCATGGTCGTCATCATGATCGGGCGGAATCGCAGCAAGCACGCTTCGAAGATCGCCGCTTCAGGGCTTTTGCCGTGCTTGCGTTCGGTCGCCAGCGCGAAGTCGATCATCATGATCGCGT
>JACPTJ010000369.1 GCA_016192835.1 Betaproteobacteria bacterium | reverse complement strand
CGCCAGATGCAGGGCGGCGGGCGCGGCGGCGCGTTCTCGTTCGGCAAGAGCCGCGCGGGCATGAGGGACGAAGACAACAACAGCGTCACGTTTGGCGAGGTCGCGGGTTGTGAAGAAGCGAAAGAGGAAGTCGCCGAACTGGTCGAGTTTCTGCGCGACCCCGGCAAGTTTCAGAAACTGGGCGGCCGCATTCCGAAGGGCGTCTTGCTGGTCGGCAATCCCGGCACCGGCAAAACACTGCTCGCGCGCGCGATCGCGGGTGAAGCCAAAGTGCCGTTCTTCAGCATTTCGGGTTCCGACTTCGTCGAAATGTTCGTCGGCGTGGGAGCTGCGCGCGTGCGCGACATGTTCGAGCAGGCGAAGAAGCACGCGCCGTGCATCGTGTTCATCGACGAAATCGACGCGGTCGGCCGCCAGCGCGGCGCCGGCCTCGGCGGCGGCAACGACGAGCGCGAGCAGACGCTGAACGCGCTACTGGTCGAAATGGACGGTTTCGAGGGCACCGCCGGCGTGATCGTGATCGCGGCGACCAACCGCCCCGACGTGCTCGATCCTGCATTAATGCGCCCGGGCCGCTTCGACCGCCAGGTGGTGGTGCCGCTGCCCGATATCCGCGGCCGCGAGCAGATCCTGCTGGTGCATATGCGCAAAGTGCCGGTCGCACCCGACGTCAAGGCCGACGTCATAGCACGCGGCACGCCCGGCTCCTCGGGCGCCGACCTCGCCAACCTCGTCAATGAGGCGGCGTTGTTCGCGGCGCGCAAGAACAAGCGTCTGGTCGATATGGATGACTTCGAGCAGGCCAAGGACAAGATTTACATGGGCGCGGAGCGCCGCTCGATGGTGATGCCCGAGGACGAGCGCATCACGACCGCTTACCACGAATCGGGACATGCGGTGGTCGCGTATACGCTGCCCAAAGCTGACCCGGTGCACAAGGTCACCATTATTCCGCGCGGCCGCGCGCTTGGCATCACGTGGATGCTGCCCGAACATGACCGCTACGGCAAAGACCGCGAGCGCCTGCTGCAGGATATCGCGGTATCGCTGGGCGGCCGCATCTCGGAAGAAGTTTTTCTGAGCCAGATGACGACCGGCGCTAGCAGCGACTTTCTGAATGCCACCAATCTGGCGCGCCGAATGGTCACCGAATGGGGTATGTCGGATGTGCTAGGGCCGATGGTCTACGGCGAGAACGAGGGTGAAGTGTTCCTCGGCCGTTCGGTGACGACCCACAAAAACATGTCGGAAGCGACGATGCAGACAGTCGATGCCGAGATCCGCCGCATCATCGACAAGCAGTATGCAGTCGCGCGCAAGATCATCGAGGATAATCGCGACAAAGTCGAAAAGATGTCGAAGACGTTGCTCGAATGGGAAACGCTGGATGCCGAGCAGGTGAAGGACATCATGGACGGGCGGGATCCGCGTCCGCCCAAGCCGGCTGCGGCGACGGCGAGCGTGCCGCCCAAAGACAGTTCGCCGCCGAGTCCCGCGGCGACCGCTGCGCCGGTACAGGGAACCTGAGCGCGCCGAACCGGCGCGCAGTGAAGGGTGAACACTCGTTCACCGATGTATCTCCAATGCGGTAAATTCCGGCTCCCGCTCGCTCACCCCCTGATCATGGGGGTCGTCAATCTCACGCCCGATTCGTTTTCGGACGCCGGCAAGTTTGCAACGCCGCAGGCGGCTGTCGCGCAGGCGCACCGGCTGTGCGACGAGGGTGCCGATATCATCGATATCGGCGGTGAGTCGACGCGTCCGGGGGCGAGCGGCGTAACGCTTGAAGCCGAGCGCCGGCGCGTGCTGCCGGTGCTCGAGCAGCTCGCGGCCGGACCGGTGCCCGTGTCGGTCGATACGCAGAAGCCGGCGCTGATGCGCGATGCAATTGCCGCCGGCGCATCCATGATCAACGACATCAACGCGCTGCTTGCGCCCGGGGCGATAGCGGCGGTTGCCGCCAGCGACGTTGCGCTGTGCCTGATGCACAAGCAGGGCACGCCGGCCAGCATGCAGGTCGATCCGCACTATGATGACGTCGTCGCGGAAGTGCTCGCATTCCTGAGCCAGCGCGCGGAGGCAGTGCGCGCAGCCGGTGTCGCCGCCGAGCGCATCGTGATCGACCCCGGTTTTGGCTTTGGCAAGACGCTGGAGCATAATCTCGAGTTGCTGCGGCGGCTCGAGCGTTTCGCCGCGGCAGGACCGGCGGTGCTGGCCGGCATTTCGCGCAAGTCGATGCTCGGGCGCCTTACCGGCCGTGCCGTCGAAGAGCGGGTATACGCGAGCGTGGCCGCGGCCTTGATCGCTGCACAAAAAGGCGCGCGGATTTTGCGCGTGCACGACGTTGCCGCAACGCGCGACGCGATCGCCGTATGGCGCGCGGTACAAGGCGAAAATCTTTAACCGCCAAGGACGCGAAGGACGCGAAGGAAAAACAAAACGAGGGAAGCCGTGAAAATCGACAGAAAACCGATCGAGCAGAATAAATCGAGACTCATTGAAACTATTCGCTGTTACTTTGGCGGACCTTGGCGTCCTTCGCGTCCTTTGCGGTGAAAGGTTTTATGAGGCGTAAATACTTTGGTACCGACGGCATCCGCGGCAAGGTCGGGGATGCGCCGATCACGCCCGAGTTCATGCTGCGGCTCGGTTACGCGGCGGGCAAGGTGTTGACACGCACCGGCAAGGGCGCCGAGCGTCCGGCGGTGCTGATCGGCAAGGACACGCGAATTTCCGGCTACATGCTCGAATCAGCGCTGGAGGCCGGGCTCGCGGCGGCCGGCGTCGACGTGCTGCTGGTGGGTCCAATGCCGACGCCGGGAGTGGCGTATCTGACGCGCGCGCTGAGACTGTCAGCCGGGATCGTCATCAGCGCTTCGCATAATCCGTACGACGACAACGGCATCAAGTTCTTTTGCGGTGCCGGCGCCAAGCTGCCGGACAAGATCGAGACCGCGATCGAAGCCGAGCTCGCGCGGCCGCTGCAATGCAAAAAGTCCGCGCAGTTAGGCAAGGCGCGTCGCATCGAGGATGCGGTCGGCCGTTACATCGAGTTCTGCAAGAGCACATTTCCGACGCATCTCGATCTCAAGGGCCTCAGTCTGGTGGTGGATAGCGCGCACGGCGCGTGCTATCACATCGCCGCGCACGTATTTCATGAGCTCGGCGCCGACGTCGCGGAGATCGGCAATAAGCCGGACGGCTACAACATCAACGCGGCGTGCGGCGCGACGCACCCGCAGGCATTGCAGGAGGCCGTCAAGAAACAGCGCGCCGACCTCGGCATTGCGCTCGATGGCGACGGCGACCGCCTGGTGATGGTGGATGCCGGCGGCCGGACTTACGATGGCGACCAGTTGCTCTACGTCGTTGCGAGCCACCGCCAGCGGCGCAGCCGGCTCAAAGGCGGCGTGGTGGGAACACTGATGACGAATCTCGGCACGGAGCACGCGCTCGCCCGCCTCAAGATCCCGTTCGCGCGCGCCAGGGTAGGCGACCGCTACGTGCTCGAAATGCTGCAGGCGAAAGGCTGGGACCTCGGCGGCGAGAATTCGGGGCATATCATCTGCCTCGATCGGCACACCACCGGCGACGGCATCATTTCGGCGCTGCAGGTTCTCGGCGCGCTGCGCGACGGCCGGACGACGCTCGCCAAAGCCGCAGCCGCGGTGAAGCTCTACCCGCAGGTACTGGTCAACGTGCGCACCGAGAGGCGTTTTGATTTCAGCGCTGATCTCAAGGTGAAGCAGGCGGTAGCGAAAGCGGAAGCGGAACTCGACGGCAGCGGACGCGTGCTGCTGAGGGCATCGGGCACCGAACCGGTGATACGGGTGATGGTCGAGGGCAAGTCGCGCAGCGCGGTCGAGCGCTGGGCCGAGGCCATTGCGGCGGTCGTGCGTAAAGCCGCTGCCTGATCCGTGCTTGCGTTGACCCTGAATGCCATCATCGGTAAAATCCCAACGCTTTAAGCGGCTGGACAGGCAATGCGCGGCAGGCTGGTAGCGGGCAACTGGAAATCGAACGGCAACCTGGCATCAAACCAGCGGCTGCTGGGCGATGTGCGCGCCGCGGCGGCGGGATTGCGCGGCGTTGAATGCGCGGTATGCGTGCCGTATCCCTACCTGTTTCAGACGCAGCAGTTACTGGCAGGTGCCGCGGTGACCTGGGGCGGGCAGGATGTGAGCCAATTCGGCGCCGGTGCGTTTACCGGCGCGGTCACCGCAGTGATGCTGCTCGAATTCGGCTGCCGGTACGTGCTGGTCGGGCACTCCGAACGCCGCAGCATTTTTGGCGAGAGCGACGCGGTTGTCGCCGCCAAGTTCGAGGCGGCGATCAAGGCCGGGTTGACGCCGATCTTGTGCGTCGGCGAGACGTTGCAGGAGCGTGAAGCGGGCGTTACGGAAAAAGTCGTCAGCCGGCAACTCGATGCGGTGATCAGCAATACCGGTGTTGCCGCGCTGGCACAAGCGGTTGTCGCCTACGAGCCGGTATGGGCGATCGGCACCGGCAGAACCGCGACTCCGGAGCAGGCGCAAGCGGTGCATGCCTGCATCCGCGGCGCGGTGGCAGCGCATGACGCATCGGTGGCCGGCGGTTTGCGGATACTTTACGGCGGCAGCGTCAAGGCTGCGAATGCAGCGCAGTTGTTCGCGATGCGCGACATCGACGGTGGCTTGATCGGTGGCGCTTCGCTGGTGGCTGATGAATTCATGGCGATCTGCCGCGCGGCCGCGCGCGGCCAGTAGCTCAACGAGAGGCTTATGGAAACTTTGATATTGGTTCTTCACGTGCTGGCGGCACTCACCATCATCGGTCTGGTGCTGCTGCAGCATGGCAAGGGTGCCGACATGGGTGCCGCATTTGGCGGCGGCGCCTCGGGGAGCCTGTTCGGCGCCACCGGTTCCGCTAACTTCCTCAGCCGGATTACGGCGGCGGCGGCGGCGATATTTTTCATCACCAGCCTGGGGCTGACGTGGTATTCGTCGCATGCTACCGAGGACAAAGGCGTGATGGCGACCCACCCGGCGTCACAAGCACCGGCCACAGTGCCGGGCACGTCTGCCCCGGCCCCCGCCTCCGTCCCGGATAAGCCGGCGGTGGATGCGGATTCGAAAGCGAAAGACAT
>JACPTJ010000368.1 GCA_016192835.1 Betaproteobacteria bacterium | reverse complement strand
GCCGAACAGGCCGAGCCCAAACTGGCCATCCGCGACCCATACGTTTTCGAGTTTCTCGGCCTGCGGCCGAAGGAGGCCGTGAGCGAATCCGACCTCGTGGAATACGCGCTGGCCGCCATCGACAGCCGGCTGTTCGTCTCACAGTACCAGCTCGAACTGCCGAGCAAGGAAGACCTCCAGCGCTTCCTGGAGGCCAAACGCCGGGAAATGAACGACCGTGGGTGAAAAGCGAAAACAATCGCCAGCCGCGCATTTGCTTGGACGAACTGACAACGACCCGCCGGCGGGACCTTACTTGCCGACGGCTACCGTCCCCATCTGGACAAGCATGCCGAGTTCGTCGCGCATGACCCACTCCTCGACGATTTTGCCGCCCTGCAGCCGGAACTGAACGATCGCCGTCCAATTGAGTTCCTGCTCCTTGCTGATCCTCACCTCACCAGCGCGGCTGCGAAAGGTGTGCGGACGCACTTTGGTACTATGAGTGATGCGTACTGAAACCATGTCGCCCTCTGCCATCAGGCCGGACAGCTCCGAACGGAAAGCCGTGTAATCCTGACGCGTGGCGCGCAGGCGTTGCACGGCGGCGTCCACTCCCGTCACGTCAAAACCGGGACGGTGCAAGACGACTCCCGGCGCCATCAGCTCCGGCATCAAATCGAATTTCTTCTGATCCAGCACCTCGTGGAAGTAGCGCTCAATGACAGCCTTGTTGCGGGCCTCCTGGGCCCTCGACGCGCTTAATGATTTCTCCATGAGGATTTGTCCTGTGGGTGGCAAATTCGCAGTATGCCGCAATTCGCCCATGCCGTGCTGTCTTGCACGCGATGGCGGTCGTGGTAACGTACTGCCAACACCCATGCTCAGTATTCGTCATCTCAACAAAACTTACAGCGGTCCGCGCAGCCGCCTCATGCTGCGCGATATCAACTTGGCGGTCGCGCCGGGTGAATACGTCGCCATCATGGGCGAATCCGGCGTCGGCAAGTCCACCCTGCTCAACCTGATTGCCGGCCTCGACCTGCCGGATGGCGGCAGCATTGCGTTCGACGGCACGGAACTCACCACGCTCGACGATACCGCGCGCACCCTGCTGCGGCGCGACCGCATGGGGTTCGTGTTCCAGGCTTTCCACCTGCTGCCGCATCTGACGGTAATGCGGAATATTATGCTGCCCCTTGCATTAAGCGGCGCTGAACCGGACAAAAGCTCAAAGCTGACCGGTGAAATGCTCGAGGCCGTCGGCATAACGGCACTTGCCGCGGCCTATCCGCGCGAGCTGTCCGGCGGCGAGATGCAGCGCGTGGCGATCGCGCGCGCACTGGTACATCGCCCGAAACTTGTTCTTGCCGACGAACCGACCGGCAATCTGGATACCGACAGCGCGCGCCAGGTGCTACGGGTGCTGCGCGAGCAGATCATGCGCAGTGCGGGCGCCGGCATCCTGGTCACCCACTCCCCTGCCGCGGCGGCCACCACCGACCGCGTCTACGTGCTGACCGCCGACGGCTTGCATCCGCAACTGGCGGGCTGATGGCTGCCGCCGCGTTCGGACTCGCAGGCTACGCGGTATCCGCCGGCGCGCTGCGCGAAAACTTCGGGCGTTTCGTCCTGGCTTTGCTGGGTGTAGTACTGGGCGTCGCCCTCGGAGTCGCCGTTCATCTCGTCAACGCGAGCGCGCTCAACGAATTCAAGCTGGCAATCCATAGCCTGTCCGGGGTAGCTGACTTGGTGATCCGCGGGTCGCGCGCCGGTTTCGACGAGTCCGCTTATCCGCGAATCGCCAAGCTGCCGCAAGTTCAGGCAGCCAGCCCTGCCATTGAAAGCGAAGCGCAAATCGCCGGTCGCCAGGATACGCTCCGGATCATCGGACTGGATCCCTTGCGGGCAGCACAGGTTCAGCCAGAATTATTCGCTGCCATGGAAAACTCACTCAGCGATCTGTTCAATCCGGACGCACTGCTGCTCAGTCACGCTGCCGCCGACTGGCTCGGCGTCAAAACCGGCGCTACGCTGCGCGTCAACGTCGGCACTTCCGCCATCGAATTGAAGGTGGTGGGCCTGCTGCCGCCGGGCGCGTACCGGCAGCGGATCGCCATCATGGACATCGCGTCGGCGCAGTGGCGCCTGCAGCGCCTGGGGCACATCAACCGCATCGACCTGCGCCTGCGTCCGGGAACCGATATCGCAAGCTTCCGGCGTGAACTTGCCGCCGTGCTCCCCGCGGGTACGGAAGCGGTGACGCCCGATGCGGAGGTGGAACGCAGCGCCAATATATCGCGTTCCTACCGGCTCAATCTCGACATGCTGGCGCTGGTGGCATTGTTTACCGGCGGGTTCCTGGTGTTCTCCACCCAGGTGCTGGCGATCCTGCGCCGACGCTCCCAGTTGGCACTGCTGCGGGTGCTGGGACTGACGCGCCCGGCGCTCACCAGAATGCTGATTGCAGAAGGCGCGCTGATGGGCATGCTCGGCTCGACCTTGGGCGTGGCGCTTGGCAGCGCGCTCGCCGCCTATGTGTTGGAACATTTCGGCGCCGACCTCGGCGCGGGCTATTTCCGCGCTGTCGCTCCCGAACTGCACATCGCACCGGCCGCGCTTGCCGCATTCTGGCTGCTCGGCACGGCGTTCGCCATGCTTGGCTCCGCCATCCCCGCGATCGAGGCCGGGCGGCGTGCGCCGGCTTTGGCGCTGCGGGCGGGCGATGAAGAGGAAGGCCTGAAAAAACTGAACACCGCCTGGGCAGGCGCGGCGCTGGTCGCAACGGGACTCATCCT
The DNA here is from genome assembly GCA_016192835.1 of Betaproteobacteria bacterium. Taxonomy (GTDB): domain Bacteria; phylum Pseudomonadota; class Gammaproteobacteria; order Burkholderiales; family SG8-41; genus PALSA-1004. Next base: position 1,958 of record JACPTJ010000368.1, on the reverse strand, counting down.
GACGCAGGCGCCGCCGCGCAACGGCCTGCCGGTATTCGGCTATGCCGCCATCGCGCTGATGCTGCTCGGCACGCTGCTCCTCATGCCGTGGCTCGCCGCGGTGTCTCTGCAGCGGCTGCCGGCCTGGCGTTACCCGCCGGCGATGCTGGCGGTCGCGCAATTGCAGGCCACACCACGCCGGGTCGCGATCGGCATCGGCGCCATCGTCACCAGCTTCAGCCTGATGGTCGCCATGCTCATCATGGTCGGATCTTTCCGCCAGTCACTCGACGAGTGGCTGACACGCATGCTGCCCGCCGACGTCTATCTGCGGGCCGTGCGTGCCGGAGAAACCGGATTTCTGACGCCGGAACAGCAGGCGAGCATAGCTGCCACGCCCGGCGTCGAACGCGCCCAGTTCGTGCGCAGCCAGAACCTGCTGCTCATGCCCGACCGCCCAGCCGTAACCCTGCTGGCACGTGTTATCGACCCCAACACTGCACAGAAAACCCTGCCGCTGGTCAGCCCACCACTGATCCTGCCGACTCACGCCGCGCCCGCAGCGTGGATTTCCGAGGTAACCGCCGATCTGTTCCACCTCGGCGTCGGCGCTGAGGTACGGCTGCCTGTCGGCGGACGCGCGACATCTTTCACCGTAGCCGGAATCTGGCGCGACTACGCGCGCCAGACGGGTGCGATCGTCATCGACCGCGAGCTATACATCCGCATCACCGGCGACCGTCTCGCCAACGATGCCGCACTGTGGCTGGCGCCCGGCGCCGCGCCCCATCGGGTCGAGCAGGCGCTGCGCGAGCGCCTCGGGACAGCGGACAGCATCGACATTACCACCACGCCGGAAATACGCAGCACATCGTTGGCCATTTTTGACCGCACGTTCGCCGTGACGTACGCGCTGGAGATCATCGCGGTGCTAATCGGCCTGTTCAGCGTGAGCGTGAGTTTCAGCGCCCAGGTTCTGGCGCGGCGGCGTGAATTCGGCGTGCTGCGTCACATCGGCATGACGCGGCGCGAGATCGGCATGATGCTGGGGTGCGAAGGCATTGTGGTGTCGGCGCTGGGTGTTGCCTTTGGACTGGCACTGGGCTGGGTCATCAGCCTGATACTGGTACACGTCATCAACCGCCAGTCGTTTCACTGGAGCATGGATATGCATATGCCGTGGCTCGCGCTCGCCGTGCTGGCGGCGGTGCTGGTGGCCGCCTCCAGTGTCACCGCGGTATGGAGCGGACGCCGCGCGATGAGCAACAACGTGGTGAGTGCGGTGCGGGAAGATTGGTGAGTATTCGGGCACGACGGCGGGCGTTAGCGCTGCTGGGCGGACTGCTCGTCACGCCGCGCGCCTGGACTCAGGCTGCGACCCGCCAGTCACCCGCCACGCCTTTCGCTTCGGTAGTACCGGACTATACGCTGCGCTTTCCCCACGACGAGGGTAGTCATCCGGAATTCCGCACCGAGTGGTGGTACGTAACCGGGTGGCTCGAGAGCGGCGGCAAGCCTCTAGGATTTCAGATCACGTTTTTCCGCACCCGGCCGGAACTTAAAGGCGACAATCCCAGCGCGTTTACGCCACGGCAGATCCTGATCGCGCACGCGGCGCTCAGCAATCCCGCGCATGGCAGGCTGCAGCACGATCAGCGCGTGGCACGCGCAGGTTTCTCGCTCGCCGGCGCCGGGCAAAACCGCGTCGACGTATGGATAGACGACTGGTCACTCAAACAGGAGAACGGCGGTTACCGCGCACGCATTCCAGCGCGGGATTTCCAGTTTGATTTCACTTGCTCCGCCACTCAGCCGCCTTTGCTGCAGGGTAATAAGGGGCTGAGCCGCAAGGGTCCGCGCCCCGAGTCTGCGAGTTATTACTACAGCCTGCCGCAACTCAAGGTGCAAGGCATTCTGACGCGCAATGGCAAAGCCGAATCTGTCGGCGGCATAGCATGGCTGGACCACGAATGGTCTTC
>JACPTJ010000023.1 GCA_016192835.1 Betaproteobacteria bacterium | reverse complement strand
TCGGAAAAGACAATGAACGACAACTTCTGCGAATTCCTCGTGCCCCTGCGCCAGGAGCCCGAACATAGGAAAAATATGCGAATGGATTGGCAATGAGGAACAATGCCGACGAAATCGTAAGGCAGAGCCTGCGTGGTTTCCTGAGCATGGTGGAACGCGACTTCCCGGAGGAATTGCTGCGCATCCGTGCCCCTGTCCGCACCCATCTCGACATCACCTCGCTCGTCTTCGAGCTCGAGCATGCCGGCCGGAGCCCGGTGGTCGTCTATGAAAACGTCGAAGGTCACACCATGCCGGTGGTCACGAACATCGCCGGTAACCGCAAGCTGCTTGCCGCCTGCCTCGGCGTGGAGCCGGCGAACCTGCCGACCGCTTTTCGCGAGCGCTGTCAGAAGTACATTCCTTGCGAGGTCGTGCTGACCCGGCTGCCGATCCCGCTGCACTTCTCGGTCGATGCCGCGCCCTACATCACCGCGGGCCAGATCGCGGCGCGCGATCCGGTCTCGGGAGTCGACACCACCGGCTTCCATCGGCTGATGGTCAAAGGCAAGAACCGCCTGGGCGTCTCGCTGCACTCGCGCCGGCGCATGCACGAGTTTCACCGCCGCGCCGAGGAGCGCGGGAACGCGCTTCCCGCCGCGATCACACTCGGCATCCATCCGCTGCACTACATGGGTTCGATGGTCTACGCCTATCCGCCGCACGTCCGCAAGTTCGAGATCATCGGCGGTCTCTTCGGCGAGCCTTACCGGCTCGCGAAGACCGGTGTGCAGGACATCGAAGTGCCGGCGGGCGCTGAGATTATCATCGAGGGCGAAATCCTGGCGCACGTCAGGGAGCCCGAAGGTCCTTTCAGCGAATTCACCGGCTATGCGTCTTACCGCAGCACGCAGAACGTCTTCGTCGCCCACCGCATCCGCATGCGCCAGGATGCCATGTACCACTCGATCGTCTCGGGCATGTCACAGGACCACATCCTCGTTTCCTGCGTGACGCGCGAGGGCGAGATCCTGAACACGCTGCGCCGCAACCTGCCCAACGTCATTGCCGTGCACGTACCGCACCGGACCTGCGGCGCATTCCTGGCCATCGTCAAAATGAAGAAAACGGCGCAGGGCGAGCCGCAGCAGGCGATCATGGCCGCGCTCGGCACCGAGTTCTACACCAAGTACGTGATCGTCGTCGACGAGGACGTCGACATCTTCGACATGAACGACGTGATGTGGGCGGTAGCGACCCGCGTCCACGCCGAAAAGGACATCGTGTTCATTCCGGGCTGCAAGGGTGCGATCCTGGACCCGACCTCCGATCCGGAAACCTTCACCGTCACCAAAATGGGTATCGACGCGACGCGCCCGAGCGGCAAGGACTTCGCCGAGCGGCTCGTCATCTCCGAGGAGCAGCGCGCGCGTGTTCGCGGCATACTCGAGGCCGCGGGAGTGAAGCTCTAACAACATTGCGATAGAGCGAGGGCGCAGTCGCCACGCAGCCTTGCTCGACATTAACCATGGGCGACGGTCAACTTCGAAGGAGGAGTCAATCTATGAAGCTCATTCGTATCGTCACCCTCATGGCCGCCGCGGGCGTATGTTTGGGCGCGCTGCCGGCCGTTGCGCAGCAAAAGGTCAGTCTGCGCTTCGGCACGGTCGGTATCGGCTCGGCATGGTACAACTATGGCGCCGGAATCGCCGATCTCGTGCAGCGCCAGCTTCCGGCCGGTTCCTCGATCGACGTGCTGCCCAAGGCCGGCGGCGTCGGCAACATCAAGCTCATCCAATCCGGCGAGATCGAGCTCGGCATCAGCTTTGCGGTCACTTCGGCCGAAGGCTGCGGCGGCTTCGGCGCCTTCAAGGAAAAGCAGACCAAAGTACGGGGCCTGCTCGGCGGTCTTGACATCTACTACTTTGGCACGTTCGTGACGAAGAAATCAGGCGTGACATCCTGGGAGGAAATCGTCGCGGCGAAGAACAAGTTCCACCTGCTCACCACGGCGCCAGGCGGCACCGGCGAGCAGGGTGTCCGCCAGGTGCTGGCGCTCCTGGGTTCGAGCAAGGAAGACGTCGCCAAGAAGGGGGGGCAGGTCGAGGCGACGAAGCGCTCCGGCACCGCCGAAACCATCAAGGATGGCCAGGCCGACGGATGGGCACACGTCGTGACCAAGGGCCATCCTGCAGCGACGCAGATCGTGACGATCAACGAGATGGTCATGCTGCCGCTGCCCGACAAGGTGATCAAAGGCATGGTCGAGAAGAACGGCTGGGCGCCGGCCGAAGTGCCGGCAAACACGTTCAAAGGCCAGACCGCGCCGGTGAAAACCGTGAAGGCGGCATCGAACATCCTGGTCAGCGCCGACGTATCGAACGAAACCGCCTACACCATCACCAAGACGATCATCGAGAGTGTGAGCCGGTTGCCGAAGATCCACGCGGCGCTCGGTGACTTCGATCCAAAAATGGCAGCGGATCGGGCGCTTAATGGCAACTGCCCGCTGCATCCCGGTGCGGTCAAGTACTACAAAGAAGCCGGTCTGATGAAATGACGGGCCCGTCCAGCGGGAACTGAAAAACGGCAAGGTGATTGGAGTGCAGCTATCCGCCACCGGAGTTCGATGGCTGCTCGGCGCCATCGCGGTCACTCTGACGGTGGTGGAATTTTCCCAGTTTATGCTGGGCCGTTCACTCGACCATCTCACGTTCCTCGGGATCCACGTGGGCGCGGCCGCCGCAGTCACCTTCCTGATCTGCGGCTGGCGGGAGCGGCACGGGCCTGATCAGCCCGTGTCGCTCCCCAACCTGCTGCTCGCTCTTGCCGCCCTGGCCTCAGCCGGCTACTTCGCCTTGCAAGGTCCGCGCGTTACGGAGCGCATAGCAGGCGTAGATCCGGTTTTTTCCCTCGATATCGTCTTCGGCATCCTGCTAATCCTGGTGTTGCTCGAGGCCTGTCGCCGTATTGCGGGAATCGTACTGACAGTCATCGCGGTAATCTTCATCGTCTATATCCTGCTCGGGCCTTATCTTCCCGGCGGACTCGCACACCGGGGCTTGAGCCTGATGCGCTTCATCGACCTGCAGGTGCTGTCGACCCAGGGCATATTCGGCACGCCGATCTCGGCATCGGCCCACATGGTCTTCTACTTCGTAATGGTTGGCGCCTTCCTCGAGCGCTCGGGCGCGGGCAGGCTTTTCGTAGACCTTGCCTACTGCCTGACCGGCCGCGCGTGGGGCGGCGCCGGCAAGGCATCGGTCATTTCCTCATCCCTGTTCGGGACGGTCTCGGGCAGCGCTGTCGCCAATGTGCTGATGACGGGCGTCGTCACGATCCCGCTCATGAAGCGCTCGGGTCTGAAGCCGTCCATGGCGGCCGCCATCGAGGCGACGGCGTCCACCGGCGGCCAGCTCGCGCCGCCGATCATGGGCGCAGCCGCCTTCATTCTGGCCGACATCGTCGGCGTCAGCTACGCGAGCGTGGCCGTTGCCGCCATCATGCCGGCGTTTCTCTATTATCTTTCGCTCTATGCGGTGGTCGACTGCCAGGCGCGGCGCGGTGGATTAGGGCCGGACCCGTCTCTGCCTGTCGCAGAATCGCTCGCCGGTCTGCGCGCGCGGTGGCACCTGATCCCTCCGCTGTTTCTGATGATCTACCTGCTGATGTCGCATTACTCGCTGATGATGACCGGCGGCATCACCGTACTCGCCATCGTCGCCGTGAGTTGGATGCGCACTGCGACTCGCATGAACGTCAAAACCATCTTTGATGCGATTGTCACGGCCGCGCGCACGACCGTCGACGTCGCCATCCCATCAGCCGTCGCGGGCATCATCGTGGGCACCCTGGTGGAAACCGGCATGGCGCTTACCATGCAGCGCTGGCTTCTGAATATCGCCGGTAATTCGCTCATGATCTCGCTGGTTGGCGCGATGCTGCTGGCGATCGTCTTTGGCATGGGCATGCCGACCGCCGCGGCGTATCTGGTATCCGCGATTCTCGTGGCGCCAGCGCTGCAGGAACTGGGTGTACCGGCTCTTGCCGCGCACCTGTTTGTATTCTATTTCGCGATCCTTTCGATGGTTACACCGCCCGTGGCACTGGCGGCCTACGCCGCGGCCGGCATCAGCCGCTCGAACCTGTGGACGACCGGATGGATAGCCTTCGCCCTCGCCATTCCAGGCTTTCTCATTCCGTATGCGTTCGTATTCGATCAGGGCATCCTGCTGCAGGGTGAGACGCTGCATATCGCCCGAGTACTGGTGACGGCGACAATCGGCGTGCTCGGCCTTTCCGCCGCAACCGGCGGCTACGCCTTTGGACCGCTTAACTGGCCGTTGCGGCTGGCGCTGTTCTGCTTCTCGCCACTGCTGATCGATCCGCGGCATTTCACCGACCTGGTCGGCCTCGGCGGCATCGCGGTCATAATCGGCTACCAGATATGGCGCTACAAACGTTCCGGGCGGCCGAAGCCCTTCGCCGCGCCGACACAATCCTAGTTGTCCAAGGAGCACAAGGCATGCGCACCAAAATCGAAGCAACCTGGATCGTTGGTCATGAGAGCGGCCAGCACCGGCTCATCCGCGACGGCGTCGTCGTGTACGAAGGAAACTCGATCATCCACGTCGGCCAAAGTTTCGAGGGCCACGTCGACCAGACGATCGCCGCCAAGGGCAAGCTTGTTGCACCGGGTTTCATCGACACGCATGTGCATTCCGGCCACCGGGCTTCGCACCGGCTCATCACCGATACGGGCCGGCCCATGTACTACGGTCAGCCGTTCCTCGAGATCAGCGTTCCCAAGGAAGGCAAAATCGTCAAGGGCGACCCGCGCTATCTGAAGCATGGCGACGCGGGCTCGGAAGCGGCGTTC
>JACPTJ010000311.1 GCA_016192835.1 Betaproteobacteria bacterium | reverse complement strand
TCCTTGTCCCATTCGATGACGCTGCGTTCAAGCATCGCGGCGTTTTCGATCGGCACGAGCCGCGAGAGCTTGCCGCGCGCGATCACGAACCCGCCGGTATGCTGGGAAAGATGACGCGGGAAACCGAGCAGCGTGGTGGCCAAAGCGAGAAGGTTCGCGATCCGGTGGCTGCCGGGGTCGAAACCCGACTCGGAGAGGCGCTGAGCCAGCACTTTGCCGCCGTCCCACCAGGCGAGCGATTGCGAGATCCGGTCGACTTGCTGCAGATCCAGTCCGAGAGCTTTGCCGACATCGCGCAGCGCGCTGCGGGGACGGTAGGTGATGACCGTGGCGGTCAATGCTGCGCGGTCCCGCCCGTATTTCCGGTAGAGATACTGGATCACCTCTTCCCGCCTTTGATGCTCGAAATCGACGTCGATATCGGGCGGCTCGTTGCGCTCCTTCGAGATAAAACGCTCGAACAGCATGTTCATGCGGGCGGGGTCGACTGCGGTGATGCCGAGTGCATAGCACACCGCGGAATTCGCGGCCGAACCGCGGCCCTGGCACAGGATGCCGCGGCTTCTGGCAAAGGTGACGATATCGCAGACGGTGAGAAAGTAAGGCTCGTAGCCAAGCTCTGCGATCAGGGCGAGTTCGCGCTCTACGAGCTTGCGCACGTGTTCCGGCACGCCCTGCGCAAAGCGAGTGCGGAGACCGGCTTCAGCCAGTTCACGCAGGTAGGAAGCCGGTGTATGCCCGGCCGGCACCAGCTCATCGGGGTATTCGTAGCGCAGGCTGTCGAGCGAGAAATTGCAGCGCTCCGCAATTTGCACGGTCTCGGCAAGCAACTCAGGCGGATAAAGTTGCGCGAGCCGCACGCGCATGCGCAAATGGCGCTCGGCGTTGGGATACAGCGCCTGCCGTGCTGACGCGACCGTAGTCCCGCAGCGGATGGCAGTCAGCGTGTCCTGCAGCGCCCGGCGCGAGCGCACGTGCATGTGCACATCCCCCGCGGCAACCAGCGGCAGCCCGGAGGCGCGGCTCAGCTCCTGCAATTCGCACAGCAGCTTGCGGTCATCGGGCCCGCACAAGAGTTCGGCCGCAATCCATGCGCGGCGCGGGAAATATTCCGCGATGCGTGTGGCGTCTTGAAGTTGCCCCTCTCCCGCTATGGCGGGAGAGGGGAGCGTCGAGGCCGGCAAAGCCGGCGGAATCAGGATGGCGAGGCACCCGTCGAGGCCGGCCGAGAGATCATCCCACTGCAGGCTGTAGCTGCCTTTTTCGCTGCGGCGCCGGGCGGTGGTGATCAGTTCGGAGAGATTGCCGTAGGCATCGCGGTCGCTCGCCAGCAATACGATTCCGGGCCCGCCGACGAGACGGAATTCCGCACCGACGATGAGCTTGAGCTGATGCGCCTTGGCGGCGACGTGGGCGCGCACGACACCCGCCAATGAGCATTCGTCGGTCATTGCCAGTGCCGTATAGCCGAGCCCGGCTGCGCGCGCTACGAGTTCATCGGGGTGGGAAGCGCCGCGCAGAAAAGTGAAATTGCTGACGCAATGCAGCTCGGCGTAATCCGGTAACATGGGACGGCTCCCGGCTCATCCGAAGACGCCGTGCAGATACCACCCGCAAGGCTCCCGCCGTTCGCGATAAATCCACAGGGTGGCGCAAGCGGGCGTTTGCGCGATGAAGTAGTCGCGCTTCGCATCGGTGCCGTCCCACCACCCGGATTCGATACGCTCGGGGCCTGCGATCAGCGCGAGCGCATCGTTGCGGTAATGGGGTTTGGAGGCGATGGTCCTCAAGGGCTGCGGCTGATCGAGCAGCCACAGCGGCCGCGGCCGGGTTTCGATTGCCACGTTCCTGGTGCCGGGCTGAGTCGCATACCACGCATGCTCGGGACGATGATCCGGGCGCGCGGCGATGCCGTAAACCGCGTCCTGACCCAACCGGGCGCGTAACCGCTCGACGAACTGCTGCCATTCGCCCTGCGCATTGAAGCCATCCCGAAACAAACTGTAGTTCTCGGCTGCCAGCGCGCAAATATCGCCGGCCGTAAGCTGCAACGCGCGCACCGGCGCGCTCAATGTGAGCACAGCGAGGCGTTCCCGCGTCAGCGCGATGAGGTGCCGGACATCCCGCGTCGGCGCAACCAATCCGATCTCGGTTACGGTTGGGGGCTGGACTTCATGCAGCAGCGCGAGCGTGAAGCGCTGAATGCCGGCGCGACGGGCGGCGAGGAAACCTGCAAGCTGCGTGAGCTGACGTTTTGCCGCAAACAGCAGCGCCTCGCTGTGCGTGACTTCGGCGGCGAGTTCGAGCTTTACCTCGAAATGCTCGGGAGGCGTGAACGAGCGGCGCGCTTCCGGCAGCTTGCCGAGCGCGCGGTCCAGTATGTCAAGCAGGCGTGGCCCGCAGCGGCGCGCGAGCCCGTCGCGCGGCAGACGCAGCAAGTCGCCGATGCGCTTTGCGCCTATGGCTGCGAACGTAGTGCGTGTCGCTGCGTCGCAATCCAGAACCGTGACGGGCAGCGCGGCAATGACGGGCTCGAGTGCGCTGCGCCCGATTGCGACCCGGGATCCGCCGTTACGCGCGAGCAGCCATGCGGCGGTTGCGGTCGAGGCGCAGGCGATGGC
>JACPTJ010000310.1 GCA_016192835.1 Betaproteobacteria bacterium | reverse complement strand
CTGAAATCGGCGTCAACTCCCGGGGACACGCCTTGGGCACCCGCGCGGGGATCGGGAGCTGCGCCTAGGTTACGGGCTGCGGTTGCGGTCCGCTCTTCGGACCGGCGATGTTCCGGTGGCGGAGGGTGCCGTAGATCGTCACCGGCAGCACGAACGCGGCCGCAGCGATTGCCATGTGCCCTTCCGGGTGGAACAAGGTAACGGCGGCAAAAACCGCGAGCACCACTCGCAGCAGAATGTCTGCAGCCGGATTCTTTAGAAACCGCCCGAACATCGCGAAGGCGAACGCGCACGTGCCGATCGCCACGAGCAGCGTATCCGAGAGCTGTGCCCATCCCGGACTCACCACCATTTCGGTTCGCGTGAATATGGCAAAGGTCATGAGCGTGACCGGCAGGCAGATCTTCAGCGCCACCCACATGGTTTGCATAAAGGAGGCCTCGGCAATGCGCGCGGAGATGGCGGCCGTGAGCGAGGTCGGCGGCGACAGCTCGCCCCAGACTGAAATCAGGAAGACGAAGAAATGCGCGACCCAGGGATTGACGCCGAGCTTGGTCAGGGGCCCTACGATGACGATCGCGCCGATGATGTAGGTCGCCGTTGGCGGCAGGCCCATGCCGACCAGCCATCCGAACGCAAAGGACATGAAAATCAATGCCATGATGTTCCACGCGCCGAGGTCGAGCATCATCCCCCCCATGCGGTTGATGAAGCCGGTAACGGTGAAGAGCCCGATCATGATGCCAAGAGTCGCGAGGAGCAGCGTCAGATAGGAGGTCATGTCCGCGTGGGTCTCGATGCTCAGGCGCACGTTGCCAAGAAAGGTCTCCTGCGCGACCGCCGGATCCTTCAGCACGTATTTGAAGTACAGGAAGTTGAAAAGCAGCAGCACGAACAGGAAGGCCGCGGTATAAAGCGCCGCGAGCAGCTCGCCCATGCCGAGCCCGCCCATCAGCACCATGAGAAACGCGACGGCGAGGAAGAAAATCGAGGTCTTGATCTGGTTGTAAGTGGATACCTTGAGCGCCTCGATCGTCTCACGCGGCAGCACGCGCACGCAGAGCAGATAGACGGCCAGTGCCAGCGACACGTAGTAGACGCTCGCGAGAGCGAACCCGCGGACCACCACGTCCCAGTATGGCACGCCGAGAAACTCCGACATCAGAAACGCGCCGACCCCCATCATGGGCGGCATGAGGAGGCCACCCATCGAAGCGGCGGTCTCGACCGCGCCGGCGAAGACTCCCGGCACGCCGTAGCGCTTCATCAGCGGAATGGTGATGCTGCCGACCACGACGGCATTGGCCGAGCCGCTGCCGCTCACCATGCCGATCGCCATCGATCCCATTACCGCCGCCTGCGGCACCATTTGCCGTGAGTTGCCGGCAACCCGCTGCATGACCAGGATCATCGCGCGCTGCGCCCCGAACCCGTTCGCGATGGCGGCGAGCAGCAGAAAGGCCGCGATCAGGGTCACTGCAATCTGGCCGTAGATCCCGTAGATGCCGTTCGACATTTCGACCGTGCTGGAGGTGACCACGCGATAGAAAGTCGTGCCCGGATGCCAGAAAAAGTCGAGCGGACTCAAAAATCCGAACAGCGTGTAGAGCACGAGCCCGAAATTGACCCAAAACAGAACCGGATGTGCCAGCCGCGACAGTTCCATCACCAGCAGGAACATCAGCAGGCCGACGACGAAATCCTGCTTCGTATAGGAACCCTGCCGCCAGATGGCGATATCCTCGTAGTACAGATAGAAATAAACGAATCCATAAACACAGATGGCGATGAAAATCACCACCAATACATGGTTCACAATCGCGGGCAACCGCGGGTACAGGTATTCCTTCTGGTACATGAACAGGATCTGCAGGGCCAGCGCGATCGGCAATAACCGGGATACCAATTCCTGCGGGCCGCCGGAGCCGGTGTAGCAATACCAGATCACCCAGACGAACATGACCAGCGCAAGGGCAAAGGTCAGATTCCTGAGATTGGCGTGGCTCTTGAGCCAGTCACTCCGCATGGATGTCCCCCTGTTGGTGGAAGGCGGCCTGCGCCTTCCGGGCTCGCGCGAAGGAAAGGTAACTAGGGTCAGTGTAACTTTTTCTCAGCCGAACGGCTTGTCGTGCAGCATTACCATGCGCCGCGAAAAAGTTACAGGTAAAAAAGTTACACTGACCCTATTTACCCCCCGGCGACGTCGTTACACGCTTACTTCGCGATTTTCCACTTGTCGTTCCAGGCTTTGTGTTCCTTCAGGAACTTGGCCATTCCGGAATGCACAGGAATATCCGGATTGGCGTTGATCCCCTGCACCTGCATGCCGATGAAGTCCTTGGCCATGGGCGTGAAGCCCGGATCGGACTTGGCGAGGCTTTCGCGGTTCTTGTAGAACGCACCGAGCAACCTGTAGACGACATCTTCCGGCATATCCGCACGCATGTTGTAGGCGAACAGGATCGGCACGGCCTGGATCTGCGTGACCCCGACGTCCTTGCTGAACGCGACCTTCGGATCAACTTCCACGACTGCAAGGCCGGCGGCCTTCAGCTTGGCGACCTCGGCGGGGCACGGATTGATCACCTTCACATCCATGCGCACATCGGTCTCCTTCCAGTAGGGCGCGAGCGAGCGGCCGGCGGTCGTGTAGGCGACCGAGCCGGCGAGCGTGCCGGCCTGCAGCGCATCGCTCTGGGTCTTGGCGTCGATCTGGACGTGCTTGAACTGGTAGCCGAGCGCTTTGTAGATGCGCTGGAAGTTCAGCCAGTTCATGAAGCCGGCGGTGGTGTAGAACACCGGTTTGCCGCTGAAATCACTCCAGCACTTGTACTTGCCGGCCTCCTTGGCCGAGGTGGCCATGAAAGACTCCATCGGATAGGAGTACCACGAGTGCACCAGCCTTCCTTTTGCGGGCTTGTAGTCCTTGAACCCGCCTTCGCCGGCATACACCTGTGTCATGCCGACATCGGCCGTGTAGCCGATCTCCGCGGTGCCATCCATCGCCGCTTTCATGGCGCCGGTGGTCGACGGATAGGGATTGACGGTGATGGTGTATTTGCCGCCGAGCGCTTCCTCGGCGATTTTCACCATCGCGGCGGCGACCTTGTAGCCGTAGGAATCCACGCTCGACGTGGCCCAGCGGATCGAGTTGCGCTCCTGTGCGGAAGCCGGTCCGCTCGCCGCAACAGCGAAGACGGCGGCGACAGCGGCCGCGGATACCGCGAACTTGTAACCCGGTTTGAACTTCGACATTGTGTTCCTCCATCGATTAAGTAACAGCAAGACGTTACGATGATACACCTTCGCCAAATTGACGCTCCCGGCAACCATTCAACCGCCCGTTACTATAAACTGGCGGTGCCATCTGTATTTTGACATGAATCAAGCTTGAGTGCGTTTGGGAACCTCCGAGCGCGCCGCCAGCGCGCGGTTGCGCATGCGCGCGAGGACCACGCTCAGTGCAACACCGGCGAGGCATAGGGCGCTGATGCCGACAAAGCCCCACGTGAATGCGCCGGCCTGATCCCGCACGATGCCCAGCGTGTAAGCCGTCAACAGGCCGCCGATATTGGCGAAAAGGTTGCTGAACCCCGTCGTCATGCCCGCGGTGCGCTGTCCCAGCACCTCCATGGGCACGTAGAACAACGGCCCGAAATAGAACTGCAGGAAGACCGATCCCACCGCGATCACGAGCAACAGCGCCGGAACCGATTCGACCACGACCAGCAGGGTCGAGGTGCAGGCAAGCACCGCCAGGGAGCCGCCGATGACCAGCGGCGGGTTTTTCAGGCGATCGGAAACATAGCCGCCCAGGGCATTTGAAGGCGCGGTAAAAGCGGCGCTCATGGCGGTCACGAGACCCGCGGCCGGCAACGAAAAGCCGCGGTCGGCCACCAGCAGGGATGGCAGCCAGAAGTTGAACGCGGTGACGACGCTGAAGCGGACGAACTGGATCGCGCTGCAAACCCACAGGATCCGGTGCTGGAAGAGACGCAAGGTCTCGAGCATGCTCATGTGCGAGCCGGTGTGTGTGCGCGCCTTTTCTGTGGCGAGGGCGCGGAATACCAGTGCGCTGGCTATGCCGATGATCGCAAAACCGATGAACGTCGGGCGCCAGCCCAGGTAATTTGCGAGCAGCGGGCCGATGAGGGACAACACGACGGTGCCGCCGAAACCACCTACCATATACAGGCTTATCGCTGTCGCTCTGCGCTCGGGGGGAAACCACGCCGTCAGCAGCGAGAGTCCCGGCGCGAACGGCAGCGCCCGGAACGCGCCGGCCGCGAGCTGGTTGATCACCGCGAGCCAGAACGAGTGGACCAGTCCCAGGCCCAGCGACAGCACCGACCAGCCGATGAGTCCGATGAAGAACAGGCGCTTGGGGCCGAAGCGGTCCGAGAGGTAGCCCGCCGGGATTTGCCCGATCGCATAGGTCAACGTGACTGCCGCGGCGAGAATGCCTGCCTGCGAGAAGCTGATCTGCAGGTCGGCGCGGATCAGCGGCAGCAGCAGTGCAATACCGCTGAAAGTCAGCATGTGGAAAATCTGGCACAGCACGACGAGCGTGACGCTCGTAATGCGTTCACGATCGTGCGGGCGGGCGGGGTGCGCGGATGCGGCCGGCGGCGGGCTGTTCACTATCCGGAGGAGCCTACCGGTGAACCGCTTGCAGTGCAACGGTCACACGCTTACCGGCTTTGGTAGCGCAGGCGCCTCGCCTGCATTCGTTGACGGAGCAGGCGAGGCGCCTGCGCTACGAAAATCCACTTCCAAGCGGGGAACTTGGACAGCCTGCGCCGAACCGGTTTACCATCCGGCTTCCAATTTAAGTTTCGGAGAATGCAATCACCGTGGACACTCAGGATAACCATCACCATCGCGGCAACAGGGTAGAAGATTTCCGCCTCATCACCGGCACCGGAAAATACGCGGCCGACTGGAATGCGTTGGGTCAGCTTTATGGACATTTCGCGCGCTCGGACCGCGCGCACGCGCAGATCGTCGCGGTGAACGTCGCGCGGGCGCTCGAACATCCCGGCGTAAAGCACATCTTCACCGGCGTCGATGCGGTGCGCGCGGGCTATATCAGGGCGCCGCATGCGCTGACGTTTCCGGGGCGTAACGGCATGAAGACGCGCGCGCCGGAGCGGCCGGTGCTCGCGCACGGCAAGGTGCGCTTCGTCGGCGAGGCGCTGGCGCTGGTGGTGGCGGAGAGCGCCGCTGCAGCGCAGGACGCAGCCGAGCTCATCGAGGTCGAGTACCGCGATCTGCCGTGCGTGGTCCGGCCGGAAGAGGCGCTTGCGCCCGGAGCGCCGCAACTGCACGACGACGTGCCGGGCAATCTGGCGTTCGAATCCGAAACCGGCAACGCGCAGGCAGTCGAAGCGGCATTTGCCGCGGCCGCCCACGTGACGCGGCTCAAGGTTGAATCCACCCGTGTCTCGCCCAGTCCGATGGAACCGCGCGCCTGCCTCGTCGCCTTTGATGCGGCGAGCGGCGAGTACCGGTTCAACGTCTGCATGCAGGGCGTTACCACTTTGCGCAAGATGATGTCGTCCTACACGAAAGTTCCGGAAGACAAACTCAAATTCGAGGCGCGCGATGTCGGCGGCGGTTTTGGCCAGCGCACGCCGGCGTATCCCGAGTACTGCGCGCTGATGATCGCCGCGAAAACGGCCGGCAGGCCGGTCAAGTGGGTTTCATCGCGCGTGGAAGGCTTCCTCGCCGACAATCACGG
This sequence comes from Betaproteobacteria bacterium, assembly GCA_016192835.1. Lineage (GTDB taxonomy): Bacteria > Pseudomonadota > Gammaproteobacteria > Burkholderiales > SG8-41 > PALSA-1004. The sequence goes on along the minus strand of JACPTJ010000310.1, from coordinate 21,663 downwards.
GCGCAACAACATCATCAGCGGCGAGCTCGCGCTCGATGACGGCGGGAAATTTCTGGCGATGCGGCTTGACTGGATCAACGACATGGGCGCTTATCTGGCGCCGGGGGCGATGGGCCATATCCGCAATACCACCACCTGCATGACGGGCGTGTATCGCATTCCCGCACTGTACGCGACCTACCGCGTTCCGCTCACCAATACCACGCCGGTTGGCGCGTACCGCGGCGCCGGGCGCCCGGACATCGCCTACATGGTCGAGCGCCTGGTCGATCGGGCGGCAGCCGAGCTCGGCATCGACGCGGTTGAGCTGCGGCGGAGGAACTTCATCCCGCCGGAGGCATTTCCGTACAAGACGCCGACCGGTTCGGTCTACGAGAATGCGGACTTGCCGGGCCTGCTGGAAAAAGCGCTGGCGCTCGCCGACTGGCAGGGATTTGGCGCGCGCCGCACGCGGTCGGCGGCGGCAGGCAAGCTGCGCGGCATCGGCATCTCGACCGTGATCGAGCCCACCGGCGCCGGCAACGCGGCGAAAGACGAGATCGAGCTGCAACTCGACGCGAGCGGCGCCATCACCATTTACACGGTTTCCAAGGCGCAGGGACACGGCCACGAGACGACGCTGGCGATGATCGTTGCGGACGCACTTGGCGTGCCGCACGCGCAAGTCAAGGTGGTGCAATGCGCGCCGGACACGCTGCTGCAGGGCAATCACACCGGTGGCTCGCGCACGACGGTGGGCGCCGGCAGCGTGTGTTATCTCGCCGCGCAGAAGCTGATCGAGCACGGAAAAGCGCTGGCCGCCCTTGAACTGAAACTCGAGCCCTCGCAAATAGCCTACGCCAAAGGCGAATTCCATTCGCGCGAATCGAAGCGCACCGTCAAGCTGGCGGAGCTGGCGAAGTCAAAGACATTGAGTGTTACTGCCGAAGGCAAATTCGGCTCGACCTTTCCCAACGGCTGTCACATTGCGGAGGTCGAAGTCGATGCCGAGACCGGCGAGGCGAAAATTGCCTCTTATTGCGCTGTCGACGATTGCGGCGTCGTCATCAACCACGCAATCGTCGAAGGCCAGTTGCAAGGCGGCGTGGTGCAGGGCGCCGGCCAGGTATTCGGCGAGCACATCGTGTACGACCGCGAATCAGGACAGCCGCTGACCGCGAGTTTCATGGACTACACCATGCCGCGCGCCGGGCTGTTGCGCGAGCTTCGCGGTGCGGAACATCCTACGCCGAGCAAGGTGAGCCCGCTCGGTGTCAAGGGCATGGGCGAATCCGGCTGCACCGCTTCGCTGCCCGCGCTCGTCAACGCGGCCATCGACGCGTTGCGGCCGCTGGGAGTTACGCATCTCGACATGCCGCTGACGCCGTCGCGGCTGTGGCACGCGATGCAGGCGGCGCAGCAGGAGAAACGCCGGCGCGCGGGATAAATTTTCGGTGTAGGGTGCGCTTGCGCACCGATTGCCGGATGGTGCGCAAGCGCACCCTACGCCAATTGCGGCGGCCCGCGGAGCAACTTTATTCAACGCGAATCTTCGCAGCCTGCACTACCTTGCGCCACTTTACGATTTCGCTGCGTATCGTTTTAGCGAACGCCTCGGACGTGTTGCCCGCCGGCTCCAGGCCCACCGCTGCAAAGCGCTGCGCGAGCGCCGGCGACTTGAGCACGCGATTGATTTCGGCGTTGGCTTTGCCGACGATTGCGCGCGGCGTCCCGGCGGGAAACAGCATGCCGTACCATACGTCGAATTCGTAACCCGGGATGCCGCTTTCCGCGACGGTCGGCACTTCGGGCGCGGCGGCGGAGCGCCTGGCGCCGCTCACCGCCAGCGCGCGCATGCGGCCGGATTTCATGTGCGGCACGACCGACGATATGCCGATCAACTGCACATGGATCTCGCCGCCGAGCATTGCGGTCAATGCCGGGCCCGTGCCCTTGTACGGCACGTGCACCAGATCAACGCCGGTCATCATGCGCAGCAATTCGGTGCCCAGATGCGACGCGCCGCCGCTGCCGCCAGTGCCATACCGAATCTCGCCCGGCTTTGCCCTGGCCAGCGCGATCAATTCTTTCATGGAGTTCACGCCCACCGCCGGAATGACCACATAGACAAAGGGCTGGGTTGCGACCATGGAAATGGGCAAAAGGTCTTTTTCGGTATCGTAAGGCAGTTTGGAATACAGCGCGGGCGCGTACGACACCCCGAGGCTGCACAGCACCATGGTGTATCCGTCGGGGGTGGACTTTGCCGCCAGGTTCGTCCCGATGACGCCACCGCTGCCTCCCCGGTTGTCGACCACTACGGACTGTCCCCATGCCTGACTGAGATCCTGCGCGACGAGCCGCGCGATGATATCGGTGCCGCCGCCCGGCGCGAACGGCACGATCATGCGTACGGACTTGGTTGGATACGATTGGGCGAATGATGTTGGCGCTGCGAGAGACGCTGCGACGGTTAATGCGATAGCGATCCATTTCAGGATGGCGTGCCATAATCCAGGCGGCCGTGCCCCGTCTCCGCCCCAACGGCAACCCCTTCGCCGGGAGCCGGTGCACCCCCCTCGCGCGAACGGCACGATCATGCGTACGGACTTGTTTTGTTCTTCTCGGGCAAGAACATTGTGGGAATGCTCAGAAAATCCGCTATTCATGTCCATTTCAGTTTCCACTTTCTTTCATCAGTCTTTCTTTATTTCCCCTGTCTCAAGCAATTCCTTGAGGATTTTTGAAATTCTTGCCGCCTCCTGGGGAATCCGCTTGGTCAACGCCGGCCCGTCCATAAAAACCACTTCACCGCCCGCGGTCTCTATGATCTTGATGAAAGCGCTGTCTTTGGCCACTTTCTCCGCAACTGCCTTGAGCTTATCGACGACAGCCTGCGGTGTTTTCTTCGGTACGGCAAAGCCTATCCACTGCTCCCATTCACTGTCCTTGATACCCAGTTGAGCTGTGGTCGGGATATCCGGGATTGCTTTCAGTCTGTTTCCACCCTGTACGGCCAGGATCTTGAGCTTTTTGCCCTGTGCAAGCGGAATGGAGGTGGAAGGCCACGGCCCAGCGAGATCGACATGACCGCCCGCCAGAGCCGCAAGCAGTGGCCCCCCTCCACTGTAAGGGACGTGGCGCATCTTGATTCCAAGCTCTTTCATCAAAACAAAGCCGGGAAGCGATGTACCCATACTGCCAGAGCCGAAGCGATAGGTGTTGGGTTTTGTCTTGGCAGCCTTGACCATGTCATCCATGGTGTTCCAGGGGCTGCTGTAGGGAACAGCCACCGTAACGGGATCCAGGGTGAACGCTCCCAGATGGATGAAGTCCTCATGGGCATAGGGGGCCTTGCGCCCGTTTAGCTTTTCCCATTCCAGAGCGGTGATTATGGATGTGCTCCGCGTGGTTAATGTATAGCCATCGGGAGTCGCAGTGACGCCATCATGCTCTCCGATCATCCCTTGGGCGCCCGGCTTATTGACGATCACGATAGATTGGCCCAATTGCTTGTCAGCCACAGATGCAAATGCCCGGGATATTTGGTCAAGGCTGCCCCCCGCAGAATAAGGGACGATAATTCTTATGGGCTTGGTCGGGTAATCAGCCGCCGCAGTGGGAAAATTGGCGCCAAGACTCAAGATTACAGCCAATGCCGCCAGCGTGAATATGCTCTTCATGGCAATCCCCTCCATATGTTCGTCTCAAATCCGAGTCGTCAGCGTACTATACTGCCATATTCCTTATCCGCTTGCCTTAAACCGCATCATCGATGAAGACATTCATAAAATCTTATAAGATTATTCCCTACCTAGTTGTTTTCGGACAGAACTTTTTCCCAGGCTGCCTTCGTCGGTCTCAAGCTCCTGTAAATATTCCAGAGGACCAAAAAGCAAGATACGACGATCAGAACCAGGGCAATCGGCCTCTCCCAAAAGATCGAAAGCGAGCCGCCGCTGCTCATTAGTGATTGTCGAAAGTGCACCTCGATTATCGGGCCGATGATCATTGCAAGAATAAGGGGGGCGATATCGAATTGAAGCTTGCGAAACACATAACCCAGAACCCCGAAGCCCAAAAGCAATAACAAATCAAATCTGCTTGCGTTTACGGAATACGTTCCTACCAGAGAGATCAGTATGATCGCGGGAAACAGCAGACGAAAAGGTATCCTCAGAAGGTTTACAAAAATACCGACCAGCGGGAGATTGAGAATGAGCAAAACCACATTTCCCACATACATGCTTGCTATTAACCCCCAGAATATCTCCGGGTGTTCCGCGATGAAAAGGGGGCCGGGACGAATACCGTGGATGAGGAGAGCGATCATCATCACCGCGGGTGCCGGCCCGGTCGGAATTCCCATGCTGAGAAATGGCACCATGGCGCTTCCTGCCGCCGCATTGTTGGCTGTCTCGGGTCCAGCCACACCCTCAATGCGGCCGGTTCCGAATTCTTCCGGCCGCTTAGCCCATCTTTTCTCAACCATATAACTGATAAAGCTGGAGAGAACGTGGGCGGAACCCGGCAGCAGACCGATGAAAAACCCAACGCCGGTCCCGCGAAATATGGGTCCGACAGAAGCACGGAATTCCTCGCGGGTCGGCAAGAGTTCGCGAAATTTCACTTTGGATACGTGTCTGGACAGGCTTTCCTCAATCGCCGTCAGGACTTCTCCAAGTGCCAGGGTACCCATTGCAACCGGAAGGAATCCGATACCGTCATAAAGGGACATGATTCCGTGAGTAAAACGCCGTATTCCCGTCATACTATCGGCGCCAACAGTGCCAAGCAACAAGCCAATGCAAAGCATCGGCAAAGTCCTGAAGAATGAACCTGATCCAAAGGAACCCAGCATGATGAAAGCAATCAAAAGGACCGCAAACATCTCGGCAGGACCGAATTTCATCGCGAAATTTGCGAGAAACGGCGCTAACAACATGAGACCCAAAACGGCGAAGGTGCCGCCTACCCAGGACCCCACGGCGCTGATGCAAAGCGCTGCTCCCCCCCGTCCTTTAAGGGTCATCTGATACCCATCGATGCACGTGATGACCGAGGCGGACTCCCCGGGGATATTCATCAAGATCGATGTTGTCGAACCGCCATACATGGCCCCGTAATATATTCCCGCAAGCATGATGATGGCGCCAGTGGGGTCGAGACCATATGTCACCGGAATGAGGAGCGTTATTCCAGCGAGAGGCCCCACGCCGGGCAGAACACCCACGATGGTTCCCCATAAACATCCGATGAAACACAGGTAAAGATTCTGAAGAGTGAGTGCCGTTTGAAACCCACTATACAGATTGCTCAGCACGTCCAAAGCGGGAGCCCTCCTTCTTCAAGCGGTTTGGAGAATCGTCATTTAGAAAGGCAGGAAACCCGGTCCCATTGGCAACTCGACCCCGAGAAGTTTCGCGAAAAAAAACCAGCTTCCCCCCCCGAGGGCCGCAGCAAACGCAAGGGCAACCGAAAACCTGTAGCGGGAAACCAAGAGCAGAAGAGTGAATAGGTAAAGCGATGATCCCAGCAGATACCCGGTTCTATCCATAAGCAATATGAATATCAAAGTGATGCCGACGACTTTCAGCGGGCGAACCGCGTTCTTGCCGACCGTGCGCCAGCTCACTGTCTCAATCGGGATGCGTTTTCTATTGGCGATAAACCATGCAGCGCCTGATAGGCAGAGCACGATGGAAATACCAAGAGGAAAGATCCCTGGCCCGGGTGATTGCCATTCACCCATGGGAATATGGATGGAAAAAATAAACCCATAAATTCCAAAAACAAGAAATATCAAACTTGCAGCACGATCTTTACTCACCTAAACCCCCCTGGAAAAAGTTTTCCAATTGATTGATGAGCTTTTTGCAAAAGTCCCGGAGCGAGCGGTCGCGATTAGCGCGGCTCGCCGCCCAGTCAGAGGCTGGCCATCACCTTGCCCCAGCGTGGATCGGGACGGCGCCGCATGCGCTCTCCCGCTGCGTGGAGCGCCGCCCAGGTCGTCGAGAAGATGTTGAGCAGCACCGGCCGGCCGTACTCGGCCTCGAGCAGAGGCGCGGCATGAATCGCGTACCACAAACCTCCCGGCATCAGCAGCGCCTGGGCATCCGGCGTCTCGCGCAGTACCTGGCCACCCAGTTCGAGCGCGAGCAGATGATCGTCGGCCGCGCTTGCCTCCTTGTTCTCCTGAAGCGAGCGGGCACGTGAACGGCAGGCGACGACTTCGATGCCTGCCTCAGCGAGATACCGGGTCAGTGCGGCATTCACGGGTTCAGGCCAGCGGGTAGCCAGCGCAATCCGGCTCGCGCCCAAGTGCTGCAAGGTCGCGATGTGCGCTTCGAGATCCGTGTCGCAGGCAAGCCCGGTGCGCGCTTCGCCTTCGGCAAGAATCTCCTGCATCTTCGTCCGCCCGAGGGCCGCGGCGACCGGAACGCCGCTCAACGAGATTCGATCCACCTTTTTTTTGGCGAGCAGGCCGAAGCGCTCCCGCAGGACAGGCAGCTCCTGCTCGACGGCCGCGAGGCTGTACTCCTTCAGGTTGAGGCCGGTCGTCACCAGCATCATGCCCTCGGGGGCGACGCGGTAGAACTGGTAGGCGTCGAGGTCGGTGTAGAGGTGAGGAATGACGTAGCCGAGCTGGTACCACGGGCTGATGACGCTCATCTCGAGACTATCCTCGTTTGAATTGCGCGCGAGCGTGAGATCGACATCCGACCTATCGATCTCACGCCCTCTCGTCTAGATGGCCTTCAGCCTTTCAAGCAGGTCCTTGCTCTCGGGTATCGTGCCCTGCGCATAGACATGCGAATGCCGAATGACGCCTTGCGCATCGACGAGGAACACGGAGCGCGCGTCCATGCCGCGTTCTTCGTTGAAGATGCCGTAAGCCTTGCCGGCCGCTCCATGAGGCCAGTAGTCGGAGAGCAGCGGGAAGGGCAGGCCGCCAAGTTGCTCCGCCCAGGCCTTCAGGCTCGGCACGGTGTCTGCGCTCAACTGCAGGATTTCCACATCGAGTGCCTTGAATTGTGCGTAGTTCTCACGGAACCCGCTCACTTGATTCTTTCACCCGCCGGTAAAAGCGAACGGCAGAAACGCCACCACCGTACGGCGGCCGCGATAGCCGGCGAGGCTGAGCGTTTGTCCTGAGTGGGACGCCAGTGAAAATTCCGGCGCGGGAGTGCCCGGTTGAAGTGCAGCCATGCAGGTTCTCCTTGAATGATGACAACGCCCTATCATGACACATTTGGCGAAGGTAATTAACCATGACTGCGGCAGGGGCGTGCGCGGCGCAGCGAACATGATCGTCGCGCGCCGCATCTGGCCTGCGGCCGAAACATAGCCCGCCGGGACGGGGACAAACCACCAAGCCACAATCGGGTTAGTGGTTTCCCCGGCGCATAATAAACAGGGTCAGATTTCGGTTCAAAGTTACACCTGATTGTTCTTAATCGATTGCCGTGGAAGCCGCTATTCATGACGGTTTGCGAGGTATTTGTCTTTGCGCCACGGAGAAGTTGCACTGATCTTGCTTATTATGCAGGTGTTGGAATCCGTGCTCGCGCAGGCGAGCTGCTAGGAAGGGCAACTCGCCGATCAAGCCGCCCATCGCTGCCCCGTGAAGCCAACTCTCATGCCGATCGCGCACGTCGGCAACCGCATCCTGTTCATCCGCGCCCAGCGGGTCATGCTCGACGCCGATTTGGCCGAACTCTACGGCGTGCCAACCAAGCGGCTCAATGAGCAGGTCAAGCGCAATCAGAATCGATTCCCCGAGGACTTCATGTTCCGGCTTACGCGCGCCGAGGTCGAGGCACTGAACCGGCCGCAAATTGCGACCGGTTCCCAGAAGCACCGCGATCCACGTTTTCCACCGTTCGCCTTCACCGAGCACGGCGCGATTCAGGCCGCTAACGTGCTCAACAGCCCCCGGGCAGCCGAGATGGGCGTGCACGTCGTGCGCGCGTTCGTGCGCATGCGCGAGGTGCTCGCCACCCACAAGGAACTTGCCCGCAAGCTCGCCGCGCTCGAACAGCGCATCGACTCCCAGGACGAAACCATCGTCGAGATCCTCGCCGCCATCCGACAACTCATGGCGCCACCGGAGCCGAAGAAGAAGCGCCCCATCGGCTTCGTCACGCCAGAAGAGAAGTAGAGGTACGGCAGGTTGGGAACAGTTGACGATTGTTTTGCATGGCCGTATCGCAATAACATGAAGTTTTATTGTGCTATCGCCTGTAACGTTTTGGTTCGGAGTAGGATATAAGTCAAAGGCCATAGATACGCCGGAACGCAAACCGTTTTTTGAGCAACCTACTACGTTGGGCATCAAGCGCGAGGCTCCGAAAGAACTATGAACGCCGACCCTAAACGCGTGGTCGCGTGGGTGCTGATCTTCACTGTTCCAGTGAGTGCGGCAGCTGTACTCGCTGGCTTCCTTCTCGTCCTTCCCCTCGAGACTCTGCAGCAGATCGCGACGCGACATTTCGCGGCAGTCGTCGGCTTACCGCTTGCTGCGCTGCTGGCTGCCTTCGTAGTTGTTGCGCTCCGTCATACGGCTGGGCCAATGAAATTCGAGGGGTTTGGATTCAAGTTCGAAGGCGGTGCGGGACAGGTGATCCTCTGGGTAATCTGTTTTCTCGCCATAGCGGCGGCTATCCGCCTCCTTTGGAGCGTAGAGTGAGCTCGCCGCCCAACCATGCGATCGAGCGGACCGCTTCAAAGCGGGCTTGCGCCCGCTTTTTCGCGGCCTCTCATCGCAGACGTTATGTGGCACGAGAACGGACTGTGACATGAACCACAAGCGCAAACGTTCCAAGCAACTACGGGCCGGGTGTCTTTTGTGCAAGCCGAACAAACTCGGAAAGGGCATGGAGAAGAAACTTGGTCACCGAGGATTCGGAAAGCTGCGAAAAGAGGCGGCAGCCAAGCAGGACTTGAATAATGCAACATAACCTGGGGCTCCACGCGGACGTGTCGCGAGAAGACCCCAATTGTCTTTTTCATTGTTTCACGGTTAAATAGATATTCCCCCGAGGAGGACATCATGACGACAGCCGTACTATCGCGCTACGAAATCGACATCGAGGATGTCGAATACATCCGGCATGGCAACAAACCGCTGCTCGCGCGCGTGTACAAGCCGCGGGGAACGGGACCCTTCCCGCTCATCGTCGACCTGCACGGGGGCGCCTGGTGCAACAAGGACCGCACGACCGACGCCGGAACGGATGAACCGCTCGCAAAAAGCGGCGTGGTGGTGGTGGCGCTGGATTTCCGGATGCCGCCTGAAGCCGGATATCCGGCATCGCTTGCCGACATCAATTATGCGATCCGCTGGTGCAAAGCGCGGGCCGCGGAGCTGGGCAGCCGCCCCGACATGGTCGGCATTCTGGGCGTCTCGAGCGGCGGCCATCAGGCCATGCTGGCGGCGATGCGGCCGCGCGATTCACGCTATTCAGCTCTGCCTTTGCCCGCTCCGGCGGCGGTCGATGCCACGCTGCGCTGCGTGGTTCTTTGCTGGCCGGTGATCGACCCGCTGGGACGTTATCAATACGCCAGAAAGCATAAGGACGGCGGCGATCCGAAGATGGCCAAGAAGGCGGAAAACTGGCTGTCCTGCCACGACCAATACTGGCCGGGTGAGGCGGCCATGGCCGAAGGCAATCCCACGCTCGCGCTCGAACGCGGGGAACCGGTGCAAATGCCCCCCGTGCTTTATCTGCAGGGCACCGCCGACATCGCGCATCCCAAGCCCAACCGCGACCAATTCGTCGCGGGCTACCGCAAGGCGGGCGGCCGCGTGGACCTTCACATGTTCGAAGGCGTGGGCGAAGGTTTCATCACCGACGATCCGGACTCGACGGCGTCCCGCGAGGCCATCGAGAAGATCATCGAGTTCGTGCACCGCGAAATTACGGGGACAGACCACTAAGCCACAATCGGCTTAGTGGTCTGTCCCCTTGGGCAGCTCCGCGAGTTCGATGAGGCAGTTCTCGGTGCCAGCCGGGTCAAGGAAGGCGATGCGGCAGCCGGCGTGGCCGATGCGCGGCACCTGGTCGATCAGCGGTATTCCTTTCGCCTTGAGTTCCGCCAGCGCTTCGTCGATGTTTTCCACCTCGAAGCAGATGTGATTGATCCCGTCCTTGCCTTCGGCGCACATTTGCGCGAACTTGCTGTCGGGCGTGGTTCCCGCGAGCAATTCGATCATGGATTCGCCGATGGGAAAAAGGGCGAGCCGCTGCGGGCGCACCTTGGATTCTTCAACGCCGCCGAGAGGAATGCCGAAGCAGTCTTCCCAGAGACGCCTGCTTTTCTCGATGTCCCGCACCACCACTCCGACATGCTCGATACGCTTGATCTTCATCGTTGCCCTCCCTGATAAGTGAAATCGCTGCCACCAGCGGCACTTTGCAAGAATATCACGGCTTTCCGGCCATGGCCGCTTTGCGCCCGCATTAGCTCCGACCCGCGATAACCGATAGAATTGGACCCGGGCAAGGGGAGGGGGTCGGATGCAATCATCAAGACACCTGGCGTGGGTACTGCTGGCAGCGCTGCCGTCAATGGCCTGGGCTCAGAATCGGGCGGGCAGTTATCCCGACAAGCCCGTCAGGGTGGTCGTTCCGTTTGCGCCCGGCGCTTCCACCGACATGGTCGCGCGCCTGCTGGGGCAGAAACTCGCGGAGGCGTGGGGCCAGCAGTTCATCGTCGATAATCGCGGCGGCGCAGGCGGGGCATTGGGCGCGGAAACGGTCGCGCGTGCCGAGCCCGATGGCTACACGCTGATGGTCACCAATCCCGGCCCCAGTCTCAACAACATCCTGCTGCGGAAAAAACCGCGCTACGGGTTCGGCGATTTCGCACCCATCGTCTATATCGGCTCAGCGCCGCTCATCGCGGTGGCTAATCCGAAGTTCCCGCCCAACGACGTGAAGGAGCTCGTCGCGTACGCGAAGGCGAATCCCGGCAAAGTGAGCTGGGGCTCATCGGGCACCAGCAGCAATCCGCATGCGGCGCTCGAGGTGCTGAAAGCCGTGACCGGGGTGAACATCGTGCACGTGCCTTACAAAGGCACAGGTCCCGCATTGACCGACGTGATTGCGGGCCAGATCCACGGGCTCTACACCACGACGATTTCCGCCGATGCTTTCATCCGCAGCGGACGCGCAAAGGTCCTCGGCGTCGCCGGCCCGAAGCGCCAAGCGGTCATTCCCAACGCGCCGACGTTCGCGGAGCAGGGCATCCAGGGCGCGGACAACCTGCTGTGGATCGGGCTGGTCACGACGGCGAAAGTCCCGCGCGCCATCATCGGCCAGCTCAATCGCGAAGTGAACCGCGTGCTGCGCATGCCGGACGTAAAGCAGCGGTTCGAGCAGCTCGGACTCGACGTCGAAGGCGGCACGCCCGAGCATTTCGGAAAATTCATCAAGTCGCAGGCCGACGCGATGACCACGCTCATCCGCACGGGGGCGCTGCAGCTTGACTGACGTTGTCGTGACTACAAGATGCTATATGTGACTACGTTAGAAACGATGCCAGGGGGACAGATATGGCCCAATCTCTTGTCAGCATTCGCGAATTGAAGAGCCGACTGAGCTACTACCTGCGCCTGGCCCGGAAGGGCGAGTCGGTGGTCATCACCGACCGAGGCTTGCCGATCGGGCGCATCGTGCCGATTGGGCAGGATCTGGACCAGCGCCTCGCGGCGATGCGCGAGAGCGGGCACGCGCAGTGGGGCGGGCGCAGGCTTCGTTCACGAGTGCCGGTGGCGAAGGTTCGTGGGCGCGGCAGCGTTGCGGCCCTGATGGTGAAACACCGCGAGTGATTGTCTATTCTGGCGCGAGACGCTCGGCGAAGCGATCACCGTAGCGACCTACGACCGGGAGCTGTGGCGCGGCGCCCGCGCAAGCGGCCTCGCGCCCTGGCCGGCAGCAATGCCATGAACATGGATTCAACGGCCTATCGTAGGGTGGATGAAGCGCAGCGGAATCCACCAAACATAGCGGGAATGACGCACAGGTCGAGTGGCTGGTGGATTCCGGCGCAAGACGCGCCTGCATCCATTACCCTACCAGGGGGCACTCGGCATACGCGGTGGATTAAAGAAGTGCCATTGACTCGTGACGGGTGAAATATGATCGACAAGGCAAAAAACGTATCGCAGCCGAAAGACTACAAGCTGATCGTCGAAAAGGACGTGCGGATCCCGCTGCGCGACGGCGCGATCCTCTACGCCGACATCTTCCGGCCCGACGGCGGCGCGGAGCGCTTTCCCGCCATCATGAACATCGGTCCGTACCAGAAAGACCGGTTGTGGATTCCGCCGGACGACCTCGAGGAAAAAGCCAATCCGCATCTCGCGTGGGAAACCGCCAATCCAGTGTGGTGGTGCGCGCGCGGTTATGCGTGCGCGCGGGTGGACTCCCGCGGCTCTGGAAAGTCGCCCGGCTTGTCGGACCCGAGCTCGTACCAGGAAGCTGTCGATTTCCATGATGCGATCGAGTGGACCGCGAAGCTGCCGTGGTGTTCCGGCAGCATCGGCACGCTCGGCGTCTCGTATCACGCCAACTGCCAATGGCGCGTGGCGAACCTCCAGCCCCCGTCGCTGAAGGCGATCATTCCGTGGGAAGGCCGCGCTGACCTCTACCGCGACCAGACTTTTCACGGCGGCATTTTCGCGATGGGCTTCCTGCATACGTGGATCGCCACCAACATGGCGCACCACCTGATGGGCAGGCCGCGCAGCTACAACCCGAACGCTTTCAACAACAACATGCTGTGGCAGTGGGCGTCCAACAGTCTCGATTCGGAATTCTGGCGGATACGCAGCGCGCGGTGGGAGCGCATCACCGTGCCGCTCTACAGCGTCGGCAACTGGACCGGCACGGGGCTGCACCTGCGCGGGAACGTGGAAGCGTTCATGCATGCCGCGTCCAGACACAAGAAGCTGCGCATCCACAGCGGCACCCATTTCCATCCGTTTCATTCGGAAGAAGGGCGCATGGACCAGTTGCGATTCTTCGATCAATGGTTGAAAGGCATGGACACCGGAATCATGGACGAGCCGCCGGTGAAACTGATGATCCGCACGGGCGGCGATCTGAAGAACTACCAGTTCCGCTTCGAGCACGAATGGCCGCTCGCGCGTACGCAATGGACGAAGCTGTATCTCAAGCTGAACGCCGAACGGCAAAGCCCGACCGGACACTGCGAAGGAACGATCGATCCGGCGCCGCCGCAGAAAGCGGCCAGGGCAACCTACGCCGCCAGTCCGCCATCGCACGCCGGCGTGAGTTCCTCGGCGCCTTCGCACGCCTCAGGCAGCGTGGGGCGCACCGGGATTTCCTTCGAGACCGCGCCGCTGCCGAAAGACACCGAAATCACGGGGCCGATCGTGCTCGTGCTCTGGGTATCAAGCACCACGGAAGACATGGATATCTTTGCGACGATCCGCAATATCGGGCCCGACGGCAACGACGTGTGGGAGATGGGCCAGCAGGGGAACGACGAGGTCCCGGTGGCAAAAGGCTGGCTGCGGGTTTCGCACCGCAAACTCGACCCCGAGCGTTCACTGCCGTATCGTCCGTATCATGCGCATGACGAGCGGCTGTGGCTGAAGCCCGACGAGGTCGTCGAATGCCACGTGGAGATCTGGCCGACGTGCATGGTGTTCAAGCGCGGCCACCGCATACGGCTCGACGTGCAGCCGCGGGACGGCGTCGGCGCTTCGGCATACCGGCACTACCACGCGGACTACAACATCGGCGCGCAAAACACCATTTACGCCGGCGGAGACAAGATCTCGTATCTGCTCCTGCCGGTCATTCCGGCCACCGAAGATCAAGGGAGGTTGCGATGACTAGAGTGCTGGTTGTTTATTACAGCATGCATGGACATATCGAGGCGATGGCGGATGCCGTGGCCGAAGGCGCACGCACGGTGGATGGAGTCGAGGTTGTGGTCAAACGCGTACCGGAAACCATTCCCGAAGACCAGGCCAGGGCGATCGGCGTAAAATTTGACCAAAGGGCGCCCATCGCGGCCGCTGAAGAGCTTGCCGACTACGATGCCATCATCTTCGGTACCCCGACCCGGTTCGGCAACATGGCCGCGCAGATGCGCAATTTTCTCGATCAGACAGCTAAGTTGTGGCAAGACGGGACATTGATCGGCAAGGTCGGCAGCGTGTTCACCAGCGCGGCGACTCAACACGGCGGCCACGAAACTACGGTGACATCTTTTCACAACACCTTGCTGCACCATGGGATGGTGATCGTCGGCGTACCCAATTCCTGCCCCGAACTGATGACCATGAGCGAAGTCAGCGGCGGCTCGCCTTACGGCGCCTCCACGCTTTCCGGCAGCGATGGCCAACGCATGCCGAGCGCAAATGAGCTGGCAATCGCGCGCTTTCAGGGAAGGCACACGGCCGAAATTGCAAAGCGCCTGGTGGCGCGCTGACTAACTGACCCGGGCCCGGCAGTCAGGTCATGGATAGCAAAGATACCATCGCCTATTTCACGATGGAGATCGGGTTGGAGGAGGCGATGCGCACCTATTCCGGGGGCTTGGGGGTGCTGGCGGGGGATACGGCACGCGCTGCGGCGGATCTGGAAATCCCCATGATCGTCGTAACGCTGGTGTACCGCCAGGGGTACTTTCGTCAAAGGATCGATGCCGCGGGCACACAGACCGAAGAACCCGCGGCCTGGCCGGTCGCCGATCTGCTGCAGAAAGTGGGGCCGCATTGCGAGGTGGAAATCGAGGGGCGTACGGTTGAATTGTGCGCGTGGACGTACGACGTCAAAGGTGTCAACGGCTATCGCGTTCCGGTTTATTTTCTGGATACCTCGCTGGAAAATAATTCCGCGCAGGATCGCTCGCTGACGGATTATCTCTATGGCGGGGACGATCGTTACCGGCTTTGTCAGGAGATCATTTTAGGCGTCGGAGGGGTGAAGATGCTCCGGGCGCTGGGTTATCACGACATCAAGCGTTTTCACATGAACGAAGGGCATGCCGCGCTGCTCACCCTCGAACTCGCTTACGAACTTGGCGTGCAGGCCTGGAATCTTGCCTACGAACCCGTCAGGCAAGTCGTTACACCCGAGTTGGTGCACCTGGTCAAGCCCAAATGCGTATTCACCACCCACACTCCAGTCCCCGCCGGACACGATAAGTTTTCTCTGGATCTGGTGCATCGAGTCCTCACCGGGTATCACGGGGCCTTCGCTGAAACCGAGCAGGAGTTTTGTCCCAACGGCACGCTGGATATGACCTCTCTCGCGCTGGACAACAGCCACTATATCAATGGCGTGGCCAAGCGACACGGCAAGGTCACCCGGCAGATGTTCTCGGAATACAAAATCGATTCCATCACCAATGGCGTGCACGCCGCCACGTGGGCGTCAGGACCCATCGCCGGGCTCTTTGACCGCCGCATCCCGGGTTGGCGCGAAGACAATTCCAGCCTGCGCTATGCGCTGAGGATCCCCAAGCGGGAAATTTGGGAAGCGCATCGACAGGCCAAGCAAGCCCTGATTGAACGGGTCAACGGGATCACCTCGGTCGGCATGGATCCCGATGTCTTCACCCTGGGTTTCGCCAGGCGCGCCGCAGTCTATAAACGCGCGGATCTCCTGTTTTCGGATATCGGGAGGCTTACGGAGATCACCGCAAGATCAGGCCCGCTGCAGATCATTTATGCCGGCAAAGCCCATCCTCACGATCAAGGTGGCAAGGATCTCATCAAACGTATCTTTCAGATCAAAGAGACGCTTAAAGACAAAATCAGGATCGTCTATCTCGAAGACTATGGCATCAGCCTGGCAAAAGTGCTGACCGCTGGTGTGGATTTGTGGCTGAATACACCGCAGCCGCCGCTCGAGGCCTCAGGCACGAGCGGCATGAAGGCCGCCCTCAATGGCGTACCCTCCTTGAGCGTCCTGGACGGCTGGTGGGTCGAGGGATGTCTCGAGGGGGTGACCGGTTGGGCCGTCGGTGTGGACGAAAGCGCGTTGGAATACCACGACACCCGTGCCCAGGATGCCCAGTCTCTTTACAACAAGCTCGAGATGCTCATTATTCCGATGTTCTACGGCGAAGGCGAAAGGTATGCAGACGTGATGCGTAACGCGATCGCGCTCAACGGCTCGTTTTTCAATACCGAGCGGATGCTGAACCAATACGTCGCCAAGGCTTATTTCAAATAAGGTCGCCGCATTAAACGGCGGCCAGTGTCGGCACTCTTATAGCACTGGAAGTTGCGGGCTACGCCGTTGCCCCCGCTGCCGCTTTCACCGGAATGCCGCCTTGGCGCACCCATCGATAACGGCCGGCGAGGGCGTCCGCAAGCGGCCGGCGCCGCGCGTCCGACACGGCAATCCACATTCGCAGCAAATGCCGCTCGCGCCCGGGCTCGTCGTAATCCTCGTAGGCCTCGCGGGCGTGCAGCATCGTGTGGTTGTTGATCAGCTGGATGTCGCCCTCCTGAAAATCCATGGACAGCATCAGCTCGGGCCGGTTGGCGATGTCCTGGACCGTTTCGAGGGCCTCGCGCTGGATATCGGTGGGCCGGTACTGCTCGCCGAATCGCGCGGCGGATTCGAAATAGGTGCGGCTGCAGATCCGCGCGGTCACCTTGCCGTCGCGGGCGCTGAACATCGGAATGGTGTACCAGGGCGGTTCGCCTTCAGGCTCCTCGCCGCGCCAATCGACATTGAACATTCCGTAGAGCGCGTCCAGCAGGTCAGGGCGCTCGTTGCGCAGCAGGTTGTGAACGGTAAGCGCGCTCACCACTTTGCTCGCGCCGCCGGACTTGGCAGTGCGCAGGCAAAACAGCCCAAGCACGTCCACGGGCAGCAGATCGGTATGGAAATCCATGCGCTGGTTGGTCTGATATGCACGGGCGTTGGGATCGGCGAGGATCCGGCCTTCGTCCCGCACGTGACCCAGGCGATGCCCGCGCACGTTCTGCGACACCGGATTGCCCAAATACACGCCCAGGCCCCAGTAGAGCAGCTCGCATTCCTCGTCGGTGTAGCGCTCGCGCGGAATGCCACGCAGCAACATGAACCCGCGCCCGTTTTCGATCTCTTCCAGAATGCCATCGAGCTCGGCGCCAAAGCGCGGCAGGGGAAAGGCGTCCACCGCGAATGGAATGCGCGCCCCGACGCGCTTGGCGTGGGCCAGCGCGGTGTCAATTTCCGCCACGGCCGCCGCGTCGAGGCGATAAATCCAGGACTCGTCATGCTGGAGTTCCGGTCCGACCCAGATGCCTGGACCGGTGATGATGTCGTGCTGCTGATCTGCCATGTGAGCCATCCTGCGGTGCGGTCAAATCGTTAACGTTGGCCCTCACTATAAATCGGGAACATCAACGCGGCAAATAAAAACGGTACCGTCGCGCAGCAGTAGAATAGCGGGGACAGACCACTAAGCCACAATCGGCTTAGTGGTCTGTCCCCTTGAAGGGACCTGAATGAAAGACGACACACTGGGCTTGTACAACACCGCCGATCTGCGCGAGGCTGCGCGGCGCAGGTTGCCGAAAGGGCTGTTCGAATTCATGGACCGCGGCAACGATGACGAAGTTGCGATGCGCGACAATCGGCGCGCGTTAGACAGCATCAAGCTCAAGCCGCGCGTGCTGGTCGATGTTTCGAAGCGCAGCCAGGAAATCTCGCTGTTCGGCAAGAAGCAGAAAATGCCGGTCATCATCGCGCCGACGGGCTCGGCGGGCCTCGCGTGGTACGAGGGCGAAGTCGCGCTCGCGCGCGCAGCGGCAGCGCACGGCATCCCGTTTACGCTTGCCGTGGGGTCCATGACCGCGATGGAAAAAGTCGTGCAGGTCGGCGGCACCCTGTGGTTTCAGTTGTACATGTGGCCGGACCGCGCGCTCTCGCACCAGCTCGTCGCGCGCGCCCTCGATGCCGGTTTCGAAGCGCTGGTCCTCACCGTGGATACACCGGTGGCGCCGGGACGCGAGTACAACCTGCGCAACGGTTTTACGATCCCCTTCAAATTTACGCGTCGCAACGTGGTGGACGTGCTCTCGCATCCGCGCTGGCTGCTCGGCGTCCTGAGCCGCTATCTCCTCACCACCGGAATGCCGCGCTACCAGAATTTTCCGCCGCACATGCAGACGCGGATCACGGCGCTGCCGATGGGGCGCTCATCAGCGATGAATGACACGCTGACCTGGGATGACGTGCGGCAACTGCGCAAGCTGTGGCCGCGCAAGCTGATCGTCAAAGGCGTACAGCATCCGCGTGACGCCGTGCTTGCAGCGGATTGCGGCGCTGATGGGATCGTGCTGTCCAACCACGGCGGGCGGGTGCTCGACAGCGCGCCGCCGCCGATCGTGACGCTGCCGCAGGTGGTCGAAGCCGTCGCCAAGCGCATCACCGTGATCGTCGACAGCGGGTTTCGCCGCGGGGCCGACGTGGTGAAAGCGCTGGCGCTGGGCGCTGACGCCGTCATGCTCGGCCGCGCGCCGCTGCATGGAATCGCGAGCGCAGGTGAGGCGGGCGCACTGCGGGCGCTCACGATTTATCGCGACGAGATCGATCGGGTAATGGCTTTGATCGGCTGCCCCAGCGTCGCCGATCTCAATCCCGATTATGTTGTCATGCCGCCTGTGTAATTCACGGTGTTCATCTATTGATGAATTACATAACCGACTGACAGCCGCACCCTCATCCAATGTAGGGCGCAGCTTCAGCGCGCCAATCAACGCGACGGCAACCAATCGGCGCGATGAATCCGCGCCCTACGATTTCGGGGGCAGCTTCCAACCGATCCAGTTGCAGAGCGCGCGTCCCATGACGAGCTCGAGGTCATTGCCTTTGAGCCAGGGCAATTCCTCGGTGAATAGCGTGATGCACTGGCGCCACGAGCACGGCATGCGGGTGATGTCGGTGCCCCAGAACATGCGCTGCGGCCCGAAGGCATCGAAGATCTGCTGCAGGTATTTGTGAATGTTGCGGTAAGGATAGGGATCGTTCGAATAGCTGGGCACGCCGCTCGCCTTCACCGCGACGTTGGGATATTTCGCCAGCGCCAGCAGCTCACCGATGTCCGCAAAGCCCGCGTCGTCCCTGCTGTGGCGCGGGCGCGCCATGTGATCGATGAAAAGGCGCAGCCCCGGATGCCTGGCGGCGATCCCTTCCACAACCTTGCAGCGATTCGGCACCAGCAGGCCCACCGGAAGACCCGCGCGCTCCGCGGCAGGCCACAACCAGTCGGCCGTGCCGTCGACCAGCCAGTTCTCCTCGCCCGGTTTCAGGAATGCGAAGCGCAATCCCAGCATGCCGGGCTGCTGCTTCCACGTATTCACGAGCGAACGGTTCTCCGGCTTGCTCACGTCGAAGAAACCGACGATCGCCAGCCGGTCGGGATGCTGCCGGGCCGCTTCGATCGCGACCTCGTTGGCCCTCGCATCCCAGCTCGGCGGGTGTAATAGCACCCGGGCGACGTCCGCCTCGTCCATGTCCCGCAGCAGCTCGTCCTTCGTATAGTGCGAGACTTGCCGGTGGATGCTCACCGGCGTGCCGCTTTCCCAGATGTGGACCTGCGCGTCGACGATCAGCAATGGTTGCTCCCTCATGAACGGACTGTTCATACCTCGACTCCGCGCTTGCGCGCTACGCTCAATGCGAACGGATTTTGCATCAAACGGCTAATGGGCGGATCAGCTCACGACGATGAGGTCGTTGTCATCGAAAAGATTCCGGTACATTGGAACGGCCCCCGAGTTTCCGATGACATAGGTATCCGCGATGCATGCCGCAGCGTACTTGGTCTTCGCCGTGGGATGCAGCGAGATCACCATACCCGCCTGCAGTTTTGCAGTCTCTTCCGGACGAACAACCGGTCGTTCCACGAGGTCCAGGCCCTGGCCATGACCCGCCACTCGCGCTTCCGGTGGACATCCTTTGCTTTTCAGGAATGCGTCGCTCGCCTCCAGGGCAACACCGGGTACCACCCCGGGTTTGAGGTTGGCCGCGAGGATATTGCGCGCTTCCTTGACGATCGCATGGGCCTCTTGCTGCTCCGGTGGAGCACTGCCGATACAGATGAACCTCCGCAGATCGTACCAGTACCCGCCTGCTGCGCTTGACTCTATCAATATATTGACAATGTCGCCTTCCCTCAGCGTCCGTCGCACCACGGTGTTGCCCCAGCTGCTCTGCGAATAGTGGGCGGAGCCCGGCTGGCCAAAGGCGATATTGATCTGTTGCTCTTCGCTTCCCGCCAATACCTGCGCATGCCGGATTTCCTCCGCGACTTCGCCGACGGTCCTCCCCGGCCTGATCGCCTTCTTTGCGACTCCCAGGCTCATTTCATGCAGGTAGGCCGCATCCCGATGAAGCTTGATCTCTTCTTCGCTTTTTACCATTCTCACTTCATCAACGAGATCGGTCGCATTGACGACGTTCACACCCTGCAGTCCCTTTTTCAGATTTTCATACAGAGCCGCCGACATATTGCCCAGTCCCACCAGACCGACCGTAGCGGGCTTCCTGCGCTTGATGACTTCCACGGCCTTCTCGGCATCCCAGTCGTCTTCCCACCACACATTCGGGAAAGCCGGCGTGTTGATCCTTGCTTTCACACCCCTCGCCGCCCATTCCGGTGGGGTGGCGGGCGCAGCCGGCGCAGGAGCACCGTGTCCGATGATGGTCATGTCCTCGTCCAGTGGAAAGACGGCAGTGATGTGGTAATTGTTACCCGGCAGATCGGTGAACCAGCGGAAGTAGCCGCCGACGAATCGTTGCTGGCTTTGAACGACGAGATGGCTTATGCCTTTGGCGGCCATGCGCTCACGCACGGCCTTCCATCTCCTCTCGAGCTCATGCTGGGACAGCGAATATCTGCGCTGATCTTCTCTACTCAGGATAGCTTCAACCATGATAGCTCTCACTCCTCTATGTCAGACCGCTTGCCGCTTACTGCGCTTCGATCTTCGCTGCCCGCACGATTTCACCGTAACGCTTGATATCGGCGCGAAAGGTTTTCTGGAATTCGGCCGGACTGTCGCCCTTGGGCACGTAGCCGCCGGCGATGAAATATTCCCGCAGTTTAGGCTCCTGCAGCGCCCTGCGGATCTCGGCATGGATTTTGTTTACGATCGCGGCCGGCGTTTTCGCAGGGGCGAACCAGGCGTGCCAGCCGGTATCGTACACAAATCCGGGCAGGCCGCCCTCGTTGATGGTGGGCACATCCGGCAGGGACGCCACGCGTGAGGCGCCGGTAAAGCCCAGTGCCCGCAGGCGTCCCGCCTTGACGTGCGGCAGGGTAACTATCACGGTCTGAAAATTCAGATTGACCTCGCCACCCAGGAGCGCAGTGAGCGCCGGCCCTCCGCCTTTATAAGGCACGTGCAGCAGTGGGATACCGGCCTTCAAACGGAAGAGTTCTCCGGCCAGATGCGCGCCATTTCCTATTCCGGGCGAGCTGTAGCTCAGCTGTTTTTCCCTGGCCAGCGCGATCACGTCTTTCGCCGATTGCGCCGGCAGGGATGGATGGGCCACGAACAGATAACCCAGGCCATTGACGTAATTCGTGATCGGAACGAAGTCTTTTTCCGTATCGTAAGGCAGGTGCTTGTACATGGCCGGATTGATGGCGAAAGCAAATGCGATACTCATCAGGGTATAGCCGTCCGGCGTGGCT
>JACPTJ010000309.1 GCA_016192835.1 Betaproteobacteria bacterium | reverse complement strand
CTTACGAATAGTGGGGCTGGCACGAGTTTTGGCCCATGGCATTGTCGAAAGTCCCTTGCTTAGAATGACTAAGCCGCGGGCCTTTCTTCGCGCCCTGAGCCAAAATCGTGCCAGCGCATCACGCGTTTCATTATGTTAGGCACTCTGAATTATTTTTCCAGCCACGCGTTGACG
The DNA here is from genome assembly GCA_016192835.1 of Betaproteobacteria bacterium. Lineage (GTDB taxonomy): Bacteria > Pseudomonadota > Gammaproteobacteria > Burkholderiales > SG8-41 > PALSA-1004. The sequence continues at coordinate 3,663 of JACPTJ010000309.1, read as the reverse complement.
TAGGCGAGGTCGTCTTCGGTCAGCGTGCCGGCTGCGGCCTTCAGCTTCAACACGTTGATTGCGTACGCGTAGATCGCCTGCGCATAGTCGCGCCGCGTGCTGATCAGCTGCTGGGTGGAATTCAACACGTCGACCTGCGTTCTCACCCCCACCTCCTGGCCTAGCCTGGTCGAGTCGAGCGAACTCTGGGAGGAGACGAGGGCCGTCTCCAGCGCCTTGATTTGCGCGACCCCGTTGGTGACGCCCAGGAATGCCGAGCGGGTGTTGAGCGCTACAGTGCGCTTGGTGTTCTCGAGGTCCTGCCGCGCTTTCTCCTCGTTCGCCAGCGCTTCCCTGACCTTGGAAGTGGTGAGGCCGCCCTGGTAGATGGGCACTGCCAGCTGCAGCCCGATGTATGTGGTGGTGCTGTCGAAACCCGCGCCACCTAGCACGCCGGACCCCTGGGCGGCGTCGCTGTAAGAGGCCACCGCATCGAGCGTAGGCAGATGGCCGCTACGGTTCTTGGAGACATCCTGCGTGGCGATGTCGAGGGCGGCCTGCGCGACTTTCACCTGCAGGCTCGAGGCGCCCGCCTGCTCGACCCAGTTGTCCATGTTGTCGGGGTTGGGCAGCGCTGGCGTGAAGCGGCTGGAGAGTTTAGCCAGATCCGGCGGAATCCGGCCGGTGATCTGGCGCAGCGCCTGCTTCCTGATCTCGAGTTCGTTCCGGGCGGCAATTTCCTGAGACGCCGCAAGATCGTGGCGCGCCTGGGCATCGTTGGCGTCCGTGATGGTGGCGGTGCCGACTTCAAAGTTTCGTTTGGCTTGGGCCAGCTGTTCGGAAAATGCCGTCTTTTGCGCCGCCGCGAGCGCCACGTTGTTCTCGGCCAGGAGCACGTCGAAATAAGCCTGCGCCACCCGCACGATCAAATCCTGGGCGACCTGCAGGAAGGCCGCCTCCGCCTGCGAGACCTGGTTCTTCGCCTGCTCGTAGGTGATCCAGTTCTGGAGGCGGAACAACGGTTGGGTTGCGGTGACGCTCAAGCTGTTGGAGTTGTAGCGCGCGGTGCTCGCGGGCGCGCCACTGCGAAACTGCAGATCGCGGTCGTTATACAGGGTGTTGGCCGACAAGGTAACCGCCGGCAGTATCCCCGCCCGCCCCTGCGGCAGCTTCTCCTGTCCGGCCATATAGGAGGCTCGCGCCCCCGCATACACTGCATCCGCCGTCTGCGCTTCGCGATAGATCGAAATCAGGTCCGCGGCGGGAGCCGGCTGGCTCATGACGCCTACCAGCAGTCCGCACATCAAAGCAGATCGCTTCAGCATTTGCGTAATCCCAATGTCGCGGCGGCGGGGCGACCGGTGCGGCAATGCCGCCGGTCAAATCAGAATACGAATCTTTCCGGTTGCGGCGCATTGCGCAGCGCGGGGATGCAGGTCTCGAACAGCCCGAGCGTGTTGCACGCGCCGCTGTCGGCGCAAACGATCAGACGCGCCTCCATGACCGGCGCTTCGCCGACGACTGCCAGCAGACGGCCGCCCGGATTCAGGCTGCGCTGGAACGCGTCCGCCAGCACCGGCACCGATCCGGTCAGCACGATCACGTCGTAGGGCGCGTGCCGGTCCCAGCCGCGCGCGGCGTCCCCGACCTCGAGCGTGACGTTGGTGATGCCGTGCGCTTTGAGCCTGGCCGCCGCCTGCGCGCTGAACTCGGGAATGATTTCGACGCTGTAGACGTGCCCGCCGCGCTTGGCGAGCAGCGCCGTCATGTAGCCGCTGCCGGTGCCGACTTCCAGGATACGGTCGCCCGGCCTGACGGCGAGCTCCTGCAGCATGCGCGCCTCGAGCCGGGGCGCCAGCATGGTTTCGCCCGCTTTTGCGTGCTCCGCGAGCGGGATCTCCATGTCGACGAAAGCGAGGCTGCGATACTGCGCGGGAACGAACTCTTCGCGCCGCACCGCAAACAGCAGATCGAGCACTTCCTGGTCCAACACTTCCCACGGCCGGATCTGCTGTTCGACCATGTTGAACCGCGCGCGTTCGACGGGTATCTGTGAATTCATGACTGAGGGGGCAGAGGGGATTAAATACGGGCTTCGGGGCTTGCAATTATCGCATAAATCCAGTAGCGTCATCTGCTACACGTTAGGGGTCCTTGGCCGGGGGTGCCGGTCAGGGTGAGAGAGTCCCTTACAACCTGATACGGGTAATGCCGTCGTAGGGAAGCGTGGTGCGGGCATCCTCTCCCACCTCCTTGCCTCAACGCAGTGCCCGGGCGCAGCCTGCGCACGCCGTGTTGCGCGCCATTCGAGAGGAGCATGAGCATGAACGCCAACCCCAAATTTCTCAGCGCCACCGCGCACGTCGATGCAGCGGCGATCAAGCCGTTGCCCAACTCCCGCAAGGTCTACGTGCAGGGCTCGCGGCCCGATCTGCAGGTGCCGATGCGCGAAATCAGCCAGTCGGATACGCCGGCCGGGATGGGCGCGGAAAAGAACCCGCCGATCTACGTCTACGATACCTCGGGTCCGTACACCGATCCCGCGGCGAAAATCGACGTTCGTTCGGGTCTCGCGCCGCTGCGCGAGAAATGGATAGCAGAGCGCAACGACACCGATCGCCTGCCGGACCTGACCTCCGAATATGGGCGCCGCCGCGCGGCGGACGCCAAGCTCGCCGAACTGCGTTTTAACCTGAAGCGCCAGCCGCGCCGTGCCAAACCGGGCATGAACGTGTCGCAAATGCATTACGCCCGCAAAGGCATCATCACGCCGGAGATGGAATACATCGCGATCCGCGAGTACCAGCGCCGCGACGGGCTCACCGAATTGATCACCCGCCAGCATGCGGGGCAAAGCTTCGGCGCCGCCATACCCGAGGTGATAACGCCTGAGTTCGTGCGCGCCGAAGTCGCGCGCGGCCGCGCCATCATCCCCGCCAATATCAACCATCCGGAAACCGAGCCGATGATCATCGGCCGCAACTTCCTGGTCAAGATCAATGCCAATATCGGCAACTCCGCGCTGTCGAGCTCGATCGCTGAAGAAGTCGAGAAAATGACGTGGTCGACGCGCTGGGGCGGCGACACGGTGATGGACTTGTCGACCGGCAGGAATATTCATGAGACGCGCGAGTGGATCATCCGCAATTCGCCGGTGCCGATCGGCACGGTGCCGATTTATCAAGCGCTCGAAAAAGTGGACGGCCGTGCCGAGGAGCTGACGTGGGAAATGTTCCGCGATACGCTGATCGAGCAGGCCGAACAGGGCGTCGATTACTTCACCATCCACGCGGGTGTGCGGCTCGCCTATATTCCGATGACCGCGAAACGCATGACCGGGATTGTTTCCCGCGGCGGCTCGATCATGGCGAAGTGGTGCCTCGCGCATCACCAGGAATCGTTCCTCTATACGCATTTCGAGGACATCTGCGAGATCATGAAGGCCTACGACGTCGCGTTCTCGCTCGGCGACGGGTTGCGCCCGGGATCGGGCTTTGATGCCAATGACGAGGCGCAGATCGCGGAGTTGAGAACGCTCGGCGAGTTGACCGATATTGCGTGGCGGCACGACGTGCAGGTGATGATCGAGGGCCCGGGCCACGTGCCGATGCATTTGATCAAGGAAAACATGGATCTGCAGTTGAAGTACTGCAAGGAAGCGCCGTTCTACACGCTGGGACCGCT
>JACPTJ010000022.1 GCA_016192835.1 Betaproteobacteria bacterium | reverse complement strand
ATCTCGTTGATGATCGCGGCACGCGAGGAAGCTCGCAAAGCGCGCAATTTCGCCGAGGCCGACCGCATCCGCAAGGAACTTGACGATGCCGGCATCGTCCTGGAGGACAAACCCGGCGGCCAGACGGAGTGGCGGCGGAAGTAATCCGCGGCATCTTCATGGCACCGATGCTGCAAAGCGCATTCGGATTCGTCGCGATACTTGCATTGGCGTGGTTGATCAGCGAGAACCGGCGCGCGATACCGTGGCGCACGGTGCTGGCGGGGGTCGGTTTGCAGCTCGCGCTGGCAGCGGCGTTGCTCAAGCTCGAAGTCTTCAAGCTGTTCTTTCTCGCGTTGAACCAGGTGCTGTTATCGCTGGAGAAGGCCACGCAGGCTGGCACGGCGTTCGTGTTCGGCTTCCTCGGCGGCGCGCCGCTGCCGTTCGCGGAAACCGGGCCGGGATCGAGCTTCACGCTCGCATTCCGCGCACTGCCTCTCATCCTCGTCATCAGCGCATTGTCGGCGCTGCTTTTTTACTGGCGCGTTTTGCCGTGGATCGTGCGCTCGCTGTCCTTCCTGCTCGAGAAGACCCTGGGGGTCGGAGGCGCGGTCGGGCTTTCCACCGCCGCCAATATTTTCGTCGGCATGGTCGAGGCGCCGCTTTTCATCAGGCCCTACCTCGCGCAGCTTTCCCGCGGTGAACTCTTCGTCGTGATGAGCTGCGGCATGGCGGGCATTGCGGGCAGCGTGATGGTGATTTACGCGAGCATCCTCGGTCCGGTGATACCCGATGCGCTCGGGCACATCCTGATCGCGTCCATCATCAGCGCGCCGGCGGCGATCGTGGTATCGGTGTTGATGGTGCCAATCACCGGCGCCCCGACTTCGGGGCAACTCGCGCCGGCGCAGCAGGCCTCGAGCAGCATGGACGCGATTACCAAGGGTACCCTCGACGGGCTTGCCCTTTTGCTCAACATCGTCGCGCTCCTGATCGTGCTGGTTGCGCTGGTGACGCTGGCTAACCTGATGCTCGAAGCGCTGCCCGCGATCGGCGGCAAGCCGATCACGTTGCAGCGCGTGCTCGGCGTGCTGCTCGCGCCGCTTGCGTGGCTCATTGGCGTGCCGTGGAGCGAGGCGCCGGCGGCCGGCGCGCTGCTCGGCACCAAGACCGTGTTGAACGAGTTCATCGCCTATCTCGACCTCGCGCGCTTGCCGGAGGGCACACTGTCGCTCAGAAGCCGCATGCTCATGACTTATGCGTTGTGCGGTTTCGCGAACTTCGGCAGCCTTGGCATCCTGATCGGTGGGCTCGCGACGATGGCGCCGCAGCGCCGCGACGAAGTCGTCGCGCTGGGATTCAAGTGCATCGTCGCGGGCACGCTCGCAACGTGCATGACCGGCGCGCTCGTCGGCATGCTCTGGACCGGGTAGGTGGATATGGCCCAACCGCCGGTTTTGCGTCACGAATCATGGCAGGGGCTGATATCCGAGCTCGCTATGCGCGATGGCCTCGTATTCTTGCGCGGGGTTCCTGTGCCGGTCGCTTCAGCCGTGCTGGCCGCGCCCGCGGCAATCGCGCGCTGGCTTGCGTTGCGCGCGCCGCAGCTTGCATTGGCGCCATCGCTGTCGATTCTCGTGATCGGCGCTGAAACCACCGATGCACCGGATCAGGGCCGCTGGTATCAGCTGCTGCCGCAGCTACTCGGAACATCCGTGCAGGTGGCGGTGACGCTGGTCGGGACAGAGCTCGACACCCGCTTTGCGTCTGCCGCCGCCGCCCACGCACCGGGCACACCGGCGCAGTGCGTTCGCTGCGATCTCACTGAGTTCCTGGCGCAGCACGACGCACGCGATTTTGATCTCGCGGTGGTGTTCCAGCCAGGGCTGCAAAAACATCGAGGCTGGCTTGTCGCTGGCGGTTTCGCGCGCTTGATCTCAAGCGGCGTGCCGCTGTTCGCCTCGTCATACGAGGCCGACGAATACGAGATGGAGCGGTGGGTGCTCGAGTGTTATGGCTACCGCGTGAGCGCGGAAGCCCTGCTGAACCCCTTTTTTCTCGATCTCAGCAATTACCAGACCTGCGCGCGCTGGGGGCGGGCGTTATGGCAGATCGAAGCTGCGTTTGCAGCCGGTTTCCGCGTGAACCACGAGCGCCTGGCCGCGCTCGATACCCTGACGCGCATGGTGATGCACAGCATGACCGAAATCGGGACGCCGTCGCAGGGCTACGGCATGCAGGTCGAACTGCAGGCGACCGGCAGAACGCCGCTGCCGATGGTGCACGTGTTCGACGACCGTTTTGTCGACCTGACGAGCGGCAGAGTGGTGCATCTTGCGGCGGGAGGAGAACTGCGCGAGGCAGGCTGCGTTCCACCGGAAGTTCTGTTGCGTTACCCGGGCCGGGCGGCACGCGATATCGAGCGCGCTGTGTGGGCCGCCGAGGTCAAGTCCCGTTATTTGCTGGGGTCATACCCGCCGCGCGGGGAAAAGGCCGATTCGGCGGCCACGGCACGCCGCATGTTCGATGCATTGCGCGAAAAGACAGTCAGCCTGTTCCGGAATTAGTTACCGGAAAATCTCCTACTTGACGATGATGTGCTCGCGGTGGCCCAGGCTGATATATGCGATATCGTGCCTGGCGCAGAACTCAACCCACGCTTGTCGCGCGCCGGGACAGAAGATCGAGCCGTCGCACAGGATCACACCCCCCGTGTTGAGACGGGGATAGAAGTATTCGAGGCTGGCAAGCGTCGGTTCATACAGCGTCAAGTCGAGGTGCACGAACGCCCAGCCGCGCTCGGGCAGCGTCGCAAACACCTGCGGGATCCATCCGGCACAGATCTGCACGTGCGGAAAATCGCCGAAAAAGCCGCGCACCAGTTCGGCCGAAGTGTCGGTCTTGCCGGCCTCGAAAAACGATTCCATCCGGGTTGTGCCATCGGCGCCGCGCACCGGTATCAGGTCGTGCGCGCTGGAAGGGCTGGTGCCGGAAAAGCTGTCGATCAGATAAAAACCGTCGCCGCGGAAATCGGCCTGGCGGCTGCGCCACGCGTGACACAGCAGCAACGCGGTCGCGCCACGGTAGGCACCGCACTCGGCACGCGCGCCGGGCACCGGCAGCGTGGCAAGAAAGTATCGCACCAGATCCAGGCGGGTCTGAAAGCGCTGGAATACGTTGAACGGCGTTACCGCGGTGCCGGTTTGCGTGAGGCAGCGGCGATACAGATCGGCAAAGCTTGCGCTGCCGACCGAGACATCCCGGAACAGGATATCCAGATGCCGGTCTACGCCCGCCCGGCTGTGCAGTAAATCAAGTGTTTGCTCGGTCTCAAGCGGGTATTCGACTGCGCCGGCGGCGCGTCGGAACAGGCGCGAGCAGGTGGCCGCGATGAGTTTCCTGAGTACCATGGCATGCGGCGTGCAGTATCCTGCAATTCGACTCGGTCTACGTGAGAGGCAACACGTCAACAAGCTGCTTGAAGGCAGCGCGTGCCTGCAATCTCCGGTAGTAAGCTTCGAGGTTCCTGAAGTTTTCGCGCTCGATAGGCAGGTTGAACCAGCGCTGCACTGCGGTTCCGAGCGGGATGTCGCCCATCGTGAACGCATCGCCGGTCACGTATTTGCGGCTGGCAAGATGCGCGTCGAGGATCGCCATGTTGGCGGCGAGCTTGTTGCGCGAGTCGGTAACCAGCGCCGCGTCGCGTTTCTCCTGCGGTATACGCACCAGGTTCCAGAATATCGGCCGCAGATTGAGCCACACCGTGGTCGCGTTCCAGTCCATCCAGCGGTCGGCATCGGCGCAGGCCCTGGGGTCGGACGGGCAAAGCGTGCTCAAGCCGTACTTGCGCGCGAGGTAGCGCACGATAGCCTGCGACTCCCACAGGATAAACCCGTCGTCGTTTATCGTCGGCACCAGCGCGTTCGGATTCATCGCCTTGTATTCGGGCGTGTCGTTGACGCCGAACTTCATGCCCGCATCGATGCGTTCGTATTTGAGCTTGAGCTCGCCGCAGCACCACAGCACCTTCTGCACATTGATCGAATTGGCGCGGCCCCAGATTTTCAGCATGATATATCCCCAATGACGTGGTTCGTGGATCGTTGTACGTGACTCGTGGTTCATGAATCGTAGTACGTAACCCGTAATCGAGTCAAACCGGTTTTGCGAGCCACGAACAACGTACGACGAACCACGAACCACGGCCGCCGGTCGCTGGCGACGGCGAAGACGGGAAGCTGACGCCAAATCTCCCTCTCCCCCGGTCATCGGGGGAGAGGGTTGGGGTGAGGGGGATCACGCTTCACGGCGTGTTAGGTGCGCGCCGCTTTTGCGCGGCCGGTGCACTGCGTTGTTAAGCGGCAACAGTCGTAACTTGCGATGGCAGCTTGTTGACAAGCAGGTGATCGAGTTGAACTTTTCGGCTCGCGTTATCGATATCAATTCCGACGAGGTTACCCTTCGCATCGTAGTCGAGCACGATCCCTTCGGAAATCTCCCGGCTTTCCACGCTCGGTTGCTCCGAAAGGTCGATATACAGCGAATCCGTCGCGGCGTAGTAATTCAGCTTCATGGCTTAAACCCTCTGTCCGGGAATGCATTATGGATAGTCACCTTATCCTGTAGCGTGACGACTCGCAAGTGGCGTCCGTCAAGTTCAGGACAGGCACCCCAGAAGCGGAAGCGATTGTTCTCCTGTGGCTCCTCGCGAATCGGGTTTTCAACAACGCGAATGCACCACTCTTTCTTGAGATATGGTCGTTTGCGAAGAACCTCGTTCTCGAAATATTCGGTGAAGCGGTATTGGGTCATGTGGTAACAGGTATCGCAATGACAGCGCCGCTCATAAATTGCCGATTAGCATCAACTACTCAGTAGTTGACGCCAAGTTGCCGGGCGTCCGCCATTAGCCTCATGCAACCGCGATAACGCATACGCTACGCCGTCCGCACATCCATGGCAAACCCGCATGAAACGGCGTCCTGCGCATTCAACCGCACTCAGAAATCGAGAATGGTCAGAGTAACATTCGCAGTGCTCGGAAATCTTACTCCGACCCTGTTTCCCTTTCTCAGGACAGCCGGACCGCCGTCCGGTTTGGTTCTTTTTCTGTCCCTCTGTGTTCTCAAGGTGGTGAATGAGCGAACGGTGGGCCCCCTCACCCCGACCCTCTCCCCCAGTGATGGGGGAGAGGGGGATTTGATTTTTCTCTGTGACCTCCGTGTTCTTTGTGGCTACCAAGCTGGTATGAGGAACAGTGAGCCCCCTCACCCCAACCCTCTCGCCCAGTGATGGGGGGGAGGGAGATTTGGTTTTTCTCTTTCACGCCTTCACTCTTTCACGCCTTCACTCGACACGTGCTCGTTGAACTTGGTAAAGAAATTCTCGGCGAGTTTTTTCGCGACGCCGTCGACGAGGCGCGATCCGACCTGGGCGAGTTTGCCGCCGATGGTGGCCTTGGCCGTGTACTGGAGGCGGGTGGAATCACCTTCGGGCGACAGCCGGACGTTGGCCTGGCCCTTGGCGAAGCCGGCGACTCCGCCCTGGCCCTCGAAAATCAACGTGTAGGAATTGGGCGCATCCACGTCGGCGAGCGTGATCTTGCTCTTGAACCTGGCGCTGACGGGGCCGACTTTCGCGCCCATCACCATTGCGTATTCGTTGTCCCCGACCTTGTCCATCGACTCGCATCCCGGGATGCAAACCTTGAGCACCTCCGGGTCGATGATCGACGACCACGTCACACCCTGCGGGCGGGGAATCAACTGTTCACCGACGATTTCCATGCTTTGTTCCTTAAACGGTCTAACATAAATGAAACGCGTGATGCGCTGGCACGCGAGCGAAGTACATACGTTGGCGGTGGCGCCATGTCCGCACCGAAATGCAGTGTGTTCGTCCCGCCGAAGATCTCGGGCGGCCGGTCGTTCGGATCGGTGTGAGTGAACGGGCCGACGCCTTTCATCGGATAGGCCGCTTTCACGACGCCCGCATCGGTGCCGTCGTATTCGTAGTCCTTGCCGCGCACCGTGAGGCCGACGCGGTACCCCGGTGGGACCACGATCGAGGTCGGCCAGATTTCGATGTCGAGGTCTACCGCCACGCCGGGCTTGAGCGGCCATTCCTCGTCGTGCGTGTGCCAAGGCCGGTACGTCAGACTCTGCTTAAGATCGAGCTTGCGGTGTGAGGCGCGCAGCCAGCCGAGTCCCACCGGTGTGCGCGGATCGTTGGACCCGACGAACACAACCTCCTTGCCGGCGGGATCGAACACCCGCAGCACGAGGAACACGTCCGCATCGGTGGTGTCGGACGAGAGCCATAGCGTGGCCGCGACCGGCCCGGTGATCTCGAGGTCCCGGATCAGCGGCGGCGTCAGGAACGTCGCGCCATCGCCGGTGGTCTCGTAGGTGATGGTCGTCCCGGTATTCGGCAGATCGGTGCTCAGAGTGCGGTCCGCCGGCTGCAGGTAATATTTCGTCCACTGCGTGCGGGCGAGCGGCCATTCGTTCTCGGCGCGCAATTCGAACTTCTCTCCTGGCCGGCGGACGTTGAGCGAGACCCTGGGTTGCTTGTCCCATCCCGTGTTTTCGCCTTTCAGGAAGTGGCCGAAAAATTTCTTCTGCAGTCCCGCGCCGTAATTGCTGTAGAAGTGCGTGAAGTGCGTATCGCCGTGCACCTCCAGCCACTTCTGCGTTGAGCCGGCGCGCAAGTAGCCCTCGAAGTTGCCGCGTGGGTGCAACCCCTGTCCACCCCAATTGGCGGCGGAAAGCAGCGGGACCGCGATCTTCGAAAAGTCGGGCATGCGCGCACGATAGTAATCATCGATCAGCCGCCGCCGTGCGGCTTCTCCGCCCACGTCGGCACGATTTTTCCGCAGCTGTTCATCCGTAAGTGTTTCCGGTCCCGCGATCGTCTCGCCGGTAATCGGGTTGCGCGCTCCCCTGTCTCCTACGCCATATTGCACGCTCACGACCTGGCGGTTGTACCAATCGCCGAGGAAATCGCAGAGGATGCCGCCGTGGCGTGTGAGCTCGCGGTAGTAGTCCGACGATCCTTCCCATATGCAAAGGGCCGCAAGATGCGGCGGCCGCAGCGCGCCGACCTGCCACTGATTCATCGCGTAGTACGAAATGCCGTTGATGCCGACCTTGCCGTTGCTCCAGGGCTGGGTGCCGGCCCATTCGATGCAATCGTAAAAGTCCCTCGTCTCACGTGGCGACCAGGAATCGATCACGCCGGGCGAGCGGCCGGCGCCGCGCGAGTCGACGCGCACGATCGCGTAGCCGTCCGGAACCCACTTCTCCGGATCGACCAGTTCCCAGTTCTGGTAATTGTTGCTGGATCCTTTGAGCGTGTCAGGGACCGCCTTGATCAGCCTCGCCCACTGGCTTTTGTAGCCTTCCCTGAAATCCAGGCCCTTTGCATACGGCCCGTAACTCAGAATCACCGGGTATTTGCCATCTGCGACAGGCCGGAACACGTCCGCGCGCAGGACGATCCCGTCATTCATCGCAAGCGGGGCGTCCCAGTCGATTTTCATGCCGTCACGGATTTCGCTTTTCATCTGGTTCATGCGAGGGTCTCGTCAACGATTCGTCATTTTCCGGAGAGCGCGGCTTCGACCGCGCGCTGCGCGAGCACGGTGATCAGGTGCGAGCGATATTCGGCGCTCGCGTGCAGGTCGGAGTTGAGCTTGTCGGCGGGCAGCCGGATGCGCGCGATCGCCTCGGGCGCGAACTTTGCCGCCAGCGCGAGTTCCATGTCCTTGACGCGGAACACGCATTGCGCGGCACCGGTTACCGCCACGCGGACGCGGCCGGCGGTCTCGGACACGAACACGCCGACCAGCGCGTAGCGCGAGGCCGGGTTGCGGAACTTGATATAAGCCGCGCGCTTTGCCATCGGAAACGCTACCGAGGTGATGATTTCGCCGGGCCGCAACGCGGTTTCGTACAGGCCGGTAAAGAATTTGTCGGAGGTAATGTCGCGTTTGTTGGTGCTGACGGTCGCGCCGAGCCCGAGCAGGGCTGCGGGATAATCGGCCGCCGGATCGTTGTTGGCGATCGCGCCACCGAGCGTTCCCATGTTGCGCACCTGGCGGTCGCCGATGCCACTCGCGACTTTCGCCAGCACCGGCAGCGACATCTGGACGTCCTTCGATGCTGCGACCTCGGCGTGGCGCGTCGCCGCACCGATCACGACGTTGGTGCCGACGACGCTGATGCCGCGCAGCTCGGGAAGATTGCCGAGGTCTATCATTGCGGTGGGCCTCGCGAGCCGCAGCTTGAGCGGCGGGATCAGGCTCTGGCCACCGGCCAGCAGTTTCGCATCGGCATTCTTGCGCGCCAGCGAGGCGGCTTCCTTGAGGCTCGAGGGGCGATGGTATTCGAATGCATACATGATGATTTCTCCTCTGCGTTATTCCAGCGTACGCTGAAGTAACGAACCATTGTTGAGAATTACACAACTGCGTTGCAGCCCACCCTCACCCCAACCCTCTCCCGCCCTGGCGGGAGAGGGGGATTTCTCCCTCTCCACCGGAACGGGGGAGAGGGCCGGGGTGAGGGGGCGATCGTTCGCGAAACTGTCATGGTGTTACGTAATGCTCAATAGTCAGGATACTTTTTCCTTGCCGCTCTTCGCGTCTCGTATCGCCTGCCACACGCGCTGCGGCGTTGCCGGCATTTCGATATCCCTGACGCCGAGCGGCGCGAGCGCATCGACGATCGCGTTGATCACCGCCGCCGGCGCGCCGATCGCACCGGCCTCGCCGCAGCCTTTGACCCCGAGCGGGTTGTGCGTGCACGCCGTTACTTTGGTGTCGACCTTGAACGACGGCAGGTCGTCGGCGCGCGGCAGCGCGTAGTCCATCAGGGTGCCGGTCAGCAACTGGCCGCTGGCGCGGTCGTAGACGCAGCCTTCAAGCAGCGCCTGGCCGATGCCCTGCGCGAGCCCGCCGTGCACCTGGCCTTCGACGATCATCGGATTGATGACGTTGCCGAAGTCATCGACTGCGGTGAAGTTGACGACCTGCGTCGCGCCGGTGTCGGGGCGGGGAAGGTGAAATTGGTGGGGTCGTAGAACGCCGATTCGTTGAGACCGGGTTCGAGTTTGTCGAGCGGATAGTTGTGCGGCACGTAGGCGGCGAGCGCGACCTGCGCGAACGGCACCTGCTTGTCGGTGCCGGGGAGGGTGAACTTGCCGTCCCTGAATTCGATGTCCGCGGCGGATGCTTCCATCAGGTGCTCCGCGATTTGCTTGCCTTTGGCGATCACCTTGTCGAGCGCTTTCATGATGGCCGTGCCGCCGACCGCGATCGAGCGCGAGCCGTAGGTTCCCATGCCGAACAGGATGCGGCCGGTATCGCCGTGCACGATGTCGACATCGTCGATGGAAATACCCAGGCGGTCGGCGACGACCTGCGCGAACGTCGTTTCATGGCCCTGGCCGTGGCTGTGCGAGCCGGTGAACACTGTCACCTTGCCGGTCGGATGCACGCGCACTTCGCCGGCCTCGAACAACCCGGCGCGCGCGCCGAGACTGCCGGCGACGTTCGACGGCGCGAGCCCGCACGCTTCGATGTAGGTCGAGTAACCCAGGCCCCGCAGCTTGCCGCGCGCGGCGGCCTCTTTTTTGCGCGCTTCGAAACCCGGAACGTCGGCGAGTTTGATCGCCGCAGTCAGCGTCGCCTCGTAATTGCCGGTGTCGTAGCACAGCGCGACCGGCGTCTGATACGGAAACTCGC
>JACPTJ010000398.1 GCA_016192835.1 Betaproteobacteria bacterium | reverse complement strand
TGTTGTACAGGCCGTCGGCGAGCAGGTCGCGCTTGCGCAGGTCGCCGTCAAACCGCTCGCCGAGACCGTAGATGACGGTTGGATCGGTTTGCAGCCGCATGCCGAGCCGCAGTCGGTTCACGAACACCGCGGCGATCAGGGCTCGCTCGTCCGGCTGCCCGGTTTCCTTCTCGATGATCGACGCCAGTATCAGCGCCTGATAAGGGTTTTCCAGCGGCAAGCCGCTGGCGCGCGAATCCCATACTGAATCGAGCTGGGCCTGCATGGCGCGATAGGCGCGCTGCAGTATCGCGACATCGCTGGTGCCGTTGGTGAAATAGTAGGTGTCTGGAAAGAACAGGCCCTCGGCCGACGCATGGGAAATGCCAAGGCGCTTCACGATGTCCGATTCCACGAAACCTTGCGTGTCATGCCTGATCGCGGCGTGAGAGTCGAGCGCAGCGCGCACTTGAGCCAGGGTCCAGCCCTCGACAAAAGTGATCTGGTCCAGGCTGCGATCGCCCGAAGTAAGTTTTCGCAGCAGCGCGAACGGCGTGATGGCGCCGCCGATTTCATAATTGCCGGCCTGAATGCGGTTCGATACGCCGTAAATCCGCGCCAACAATTCGAATTGCCGTGGTGAACGAATTACCCCGGCCGCCTGCATCTGGTGCGCTGCGCCGCGCAGGCTGCTGCCGTGCTTCAGGCCGAACTGCAGCGGCCCGTCGATCGCAAGATCGGTGAAACCGTAGCCCACGAACCACGCGGCAAACGCCGCCAGCAGCACCGCCGCTAGCCAGATTACGCGCTTAAACCAGAGCATGGCGGTCTTATTGATGATCGTAAAAGTGCTTGGCGCCCATGAATAACCGCATTGACGGACGTCCCACCCTCACCCCTGCCCTCTCCCGCCCAGGCGGGAGAGGGAGTGTTCCCTTCCCGCTTGCAAGGAGAGTGTTCCCTCGCCCCGCTTGTGGGGAGAGGGTTAGGGTGAGGGGAAAGTTTGTCAGCCAATTTTACGATTCTCATTAAGCATGATCGAGCCAGCGCCGGACTTGCGTGGTCATCCGCCCGGGACTCCAGGATTTTTGGCCGAACTCGGCTATCTGCCAGACGCCAATGACGCTGTTGACCAGGAACACCTCGTCGGCCGCGAGCAGCTCATCGATGCTGACGTTCGCGATGCGGACCGGGATGTTATTACTGCGCGCGAGCCCGATCACCAGTTCGCGTTGCACCCCGGCGACCCCGCAACGTGCAAGATCCGGCGTCACCAGCTCGCCCCTGCTGACCACGAACACATTGCTCATGGTGCCGCCAATCACGTTGTCGTCAGCGTCGCACAGCAGGCCTTCGGCGATCCCGGGATCGTTCCATTCCGCGCGCGCCAGAACGTTTTCGAGACGGTTCAGGTGTTTGACCCCGGCCAGTGCCGGCTGCGCTGCAAGCCGTATCCGGCACAACTGCACGCGCACGCCGCGGTCGTAATGACGCTGCGGGTAATCAGGCAAAGGGCTTGCGCAAACCACGCGCACCGGCGATGCGGCGGCAGGAATTGCATAACCGCGCTCGCCGGCCCCGCGCGTGATGACGATCCTGACCACACAGTCCGGAAAACGCATCGCGACTGCGGCCAGGTCGCGCTCGAGAACATCGGCGGCCGGACATGCTATGCGCAGCACCCCGCAATCGGCGGCAAGTTTCGCATATTGGCGCGGCCACCGCAGCGGCTTCCCGCCGCGCAGCATGAAAGTGCGGAAAACGCCATCGCCGTACATCAACCCTCGATCGCGCACGCTGATCGCATCACTCTCAACGCCATTGACGAGATTCATCGCAATACCGGTGTGCAGGCCGGCGCGATTTGCCGGCGGAACATCGGGGACAGCGGCGTCAGACGGCTCGCAACACCAGACTGCCGTTGGTGCCGCCGAAGCCGAATGAATTCGAGAGCGCGACCTTGATCTTCATTTTGCGCGCGGTGTTCGGCACGTAATCGAGATCGCATTGCGGATCCTGGCTGTCAAGGTTGATGGTCGGGGGCGCGATCTGCTGCTGCAGCGCCAGCGCGGAAAACACCGCCTCGATGCCGCCCGCGGCGCCGAGCAAATGACCGGTCATCGACTTGGTCGAGCTGACCGCCAGCTTGCCCGCGTGCTCGCCGAAACAGCGCTTGACCGCGATCGTCTCGGCGATGTCGCCGAGCGGCGTCGAGGTGCCGTGCGCGTTGACGTAATCGACCTCGTCGGGATTGACGCCGGCGTTACGCATCGCGTTGACCATGCAGCGCGCGGCGCCTTCGCCATCCTCGCAGGGCGCGGTGATGTGGTGGGCATCGGCGCTCATGCCGTAGCCGGCGAGTTCGCAATAAATCCGTGCACCGCGCTTCGCCGCGCGTTCGTACTCTTCGAGCACCAGCACGCCGGCGCCCTCGCCCAGCACGAAACCATCGCGGTCCCGGTCCCACGGACGGCTTGCCCGTTCGGGTGCATCGTTGCGGGTCGACAACGCGCGCGCGGCGCAAAAACCGCCAACGCCGAGCGGCGACACGCACGCTTCGGCGCCGCCCGCGATCATAACGTCGGCATCGCCGTATTCGATCAACCGGCCGGCCTCGCCGATGCAGTGATTGGCCGTCGAGCACGCGGTGACCACCGCCAGGTTCGGTCCTTTCAAACCGTACATGATCGCGAGCTGGCCGGAGATCATGTTGATGATCGTGCCCGGCACGAAGAACGGCGAAATCTTGCGCATTCCGCCCGCCAGCATCGCGTTGTGGGTGTCTTCGATCAGCGGCAGCCCGCCGATGCCGGAGCCGATGCAGACGCCGATCTGCTCGCGCGGCTCCTGGTCGAGATCCAGCCCGGAATCCTTGAGCGCGTCGATCGCAGCGGCAAGACCGAAGTGGATGAAGGCGTCGAAACGGCGCGCCTCTTTCGGGGACAACCATTTCGCGACGTCGAAATCCTTCACCTCGCCGGCGATCTGGCTGGGAAACGTGCTGGTGTCGAAACGCGTGATGCGGCTGATGCCGGACCTGCCGGCAACGATGTTGGACCAGGCTGCGGCGATGCCGATCCCGACCGGGGATATGATGCCGAGACCCGTTACGACTACTCGACGTCTTGCCAATTGAAATCCGTCGCGTTAACCCGGGGATTTATTTGAGGTGCGCCTGGATGTAGTCGGTGGCCTGCTGGACGGTCGTGATCTTTTCGGCTTCCTCGTCGGGAATTTCGCACTCGAACTCCTCTTCGAGCGCCATCACCAGTTCCACCGTGTCGAGCGAATCCGCGCCGAGATCGTTGACGAACGACGATTCGTTCTTGACGTCGGCTTCGTTGACCCCCAGTTGTTCGGCCACGATCTTCTTGACGCGCTGTTCTATGTTTTCCATCAATATCCCCTTCTAAGGAGTGGGTTGAATCATGCGGGCCGGGTATTTTACCAAATCCGGCGGCTGTCACCTAACGCGAGTTTTGCGGTTAATCCATCAGCATGCCGCCCAGCCTTGTCCATCGCTTGCGTTGTCTCCTGCAAGCGATCTCGTATCCCCCCTCTCCTGCTTGCGGGAGAGGGGACGGGGGTGAGGGATGGCGGCTAATTTTGAATTGCGAAGCATTTTCTGAGCAGATTAATCCATCAGCATGCCGCCCAGCCTTGTCCATCGCTTGCGTTGTCTCCTGCAAGCGATCTCGTATCCCCCCTCTCCTGCTTGCGGGAGAGGGGACGG
>JACPTJ010000397.1 GCA_016192835.1 Betaproteobacteria bacterium | reverse complement strand
CGGCCGGATTCTCGACCTTGATGACTTCGGCGCCGAGGTCTGAAAAATACAGCGTGCCCCACGGCCCCGCACCGTATTGTTCGACTGCGACGATACGCAATCCGGCCAAAGGCGACGCCTGGCTCATCAAACCGGATTCCGCTCGACGAGCTGCTTCGCGATGATGATGCGCTGCATCTCGTTGGTACCCTCGCCGATGCATAGCAGCGGCGCATCGCGATAGTAACGCTCGATGTTGAATTCCTTCGAATAGCCGTAGGCGCCGTGGATGCGCATCGCGTCCGTCGCATTTTCCAGCGCCGCCTCGGAGGCGAACAATTTCGCCATGCCCGCTTCCATGTCGCAGCGCCGGCCTTCGTCATACGCGCGCGCCGCCTGTTCGACGAGCAGACGCGCCGCCTCGACGCGGGTCGCCATGTCGGCAAGCTTGAGCTGGATCGCCTGGTGCTCGGCGATCGGCTTGCCGAAAGTCCTGCGCACCTGCGCGTACGCGACCGATTCCACGAGCGCCGCGCGCGCCACGCCAACGCCGCGCGCGGCGACATTGATGCGGCCGAGTTCGAGTCCCGACAGCACCTGCTGCATGCCCAGGCCCTCGACTGCACCCACGAGGTTGTCCTTGGAAACACGGAAGTTATCGAACACGAGCTCGGCGCTGTCGATGCCCTTGTAACCGAGTTTTTCGAGCTTGCGCGAATGGCTGAAGCCCGGGCCCTTCTCGCAAATGAACAGGCTCATTCCGCGATGGCGCGGCTGCGCTTGCGGATCGGTTTTGACCAGCACCGCAAACGCGGAGCCGTAAATGCCGTTGCTGATCCACGTTTTGGTGCCGTTGATCACGTAGTCATCGCCGTCTTTGACCGCGACCGTGCGCACCGCCTGCAGGTCGGTGCCGCAGTCGGGCTCGGTCAGCGCCAGCCCGCCGCGTATTTCGCCGCTCGCGAACCGCGGCAGGTAGCGATTCTTTTGTTCGGGCGTGCCGGCGCGCTGCACCGCGGCGGACATGATCAGATGCGAATTGATGATGCCGGACAGCGACATCCACACGGCGGAAATGTTCTCGATGATCCTGGCATAGGTAGCGGCGGAAAGGCCGAGTCCGCCGTACTCTTCCCCGATGATGCAGCCGAACAGGCCCATGGCCTTCATTTTTTCGACGATCCCGGCGGGCCAGACGTCGTCGTGCTCGAGCTGGTGGGCTACCGGCCGCACTTCCCTGTCGAGAAAGCTGCCGACAGCATCGAGAACCATCGCTTCCTTTTCGTGATCGATGGCGGGACGGGTCATCTCGTTCATGGGGTTCCTTAATAATTCGCAGCATCCTCAACGCCATCTCCTGCTTTGGGAATCAGCGCGGAACGGATAAATGTCATGAATACCGTTCCATCCGCCTTCCTGCCCGTGGTGCGCACCGTGACGATGCCCTGAGTCAGGCGCGATTTCGATTCGCGCTTCTCCAGCACTTCGGACTCGGCGTAAATCGTATCGCCGGGAAAGACCGGCGCGAGCAGCCGGATCTCCTTCCAGCCCAGATTGGCGATCGCCTTCTGGCTCACGTCGGCGACGCTCATGCCGAGCACGATGGCGAGCGTCAACCCGCTGTTGACCAGCGGCTTCCCGAATTCGCTTTTCGCCGCAAACGCTGCGTCGCAGTGCAGCGGATGCTGGTTCATGGTGAGCAGCGAGAACTGGATATTGTCGGACTCGGTGATCGTGCGCCCGGGACGGTGCTCGTAGATATCGCCGACCTTGAAATCCTCAAAATACCGGCCGTAGGATTCACGGTAGCGGTTTTCGCCAATCTTTTTCGCCACAGCCACCATCTTTAGCTCCTACCGAAAAACGCGAAACGGTAACCGGCTCACCGCCGATCAGGCCACCGCTTTCGTGCCGGCGACCGGCCTTGGCCCCGGACGGGGCAGCGTGGCCGGACGCAGGTGCGGATCGGCAAACTGCAAATACTGCGGCCCCAGATCGGCAATGCCACAACAGCCGAGCAGCGCCAGCACGCGGCTGATTTCTTCGCGATAGATTTCGAGCGCGCGCGCCGCGCCGGCCTCGCCGCCGGCGGCAACGCCGTAGAGCGTCGAGCGGCCGATCATCACCGCGTGTGCGCCCAGCGCCAGGGCTTTTACCACGTCCGTGCCGCGGCGAAACCCGCTGTCCGCAAAAACCGTCGCCCGCTTGCCCACCGCATCCACAATTTCCGGCAATACCTCGATCGGGGAAACGACGCCGTCAAGATTGCGGCCGCCGTGGTTGGACACGCAAATGCCCTCGGCGCCATGATCGACCGCCGTCGCGGCGTCCTGCGGGTCGAGGATGCCTTTCACGATCAGTTTATGCGGCCAGATCTTGCGCAACGCGTCGAGATCGCCCCAGTTGATCGCGTCGGTGCGCAGGCTCGAGCGGCCCATCGGCCCCGCGGTGAGTTTTGCTTTCGCCGCGGCCGGGTAATTCGCGTACATCGGCATGCCGGTCGTGACCAGGTAGCGCAGCATGACGCCGAGCAGCCAGCGCGGATGCGTCACCATGTCAACGACGTTGCGGGTCGAGAACGTAAACGGAATCGTGAAGCCGTTGCGAATGTTGTACTCGCGATTGCCCGCGGATACGCCGTCCACCGTCACGAACAGCGCTTTGTAGCCGGCGGCCTTGGCGCGTTCAACCAATTCGTGCGAGAACGACCGGTCAGGCCACAGGTAGAGCTGGAACCAGAGCTCCCCACCCGCCTCGTCGGCGACGCGTTCCATCGCCGTCATCGAGCCGGTGGCGAGCGTAAAGGGTATGCCCGCCGCCCGCGCCGCGCGCGCAAGCGCGAGCTCGCCCTCGTACCACAGCAGGCCCGCAGTCCCGGTGGGCGCAATCACGAGCGGCATCTTGTGCCTGACGCCGAAGATCGTGGTGTCCTGATTGCGCTTCGAAACATCCACGAACGTGCGGGTCCTGAATCGCATGCGATCGAATACCGCGCGGTTATTTCGCAGCGACACCTCGTCCTCGGTCCCGCGGTCCATGAACTCGAACACCCCCCTGGGCACGCGTTTGAGCGCGAGTTCGCGCAGATCGAAAATATTGTATGCCTTCAGATTGGCGCTCACGCGTGTCTCCCTTTGCCGTAGACAAGGATATTATTGACGATCATAAATGTGCCTGCGACCCATGAATAACTGCATTGGCGGATGCCCCACCCTCACCCCAACCCTCTCCCGCCCAGGCGGGAGAGGGAGTGTTCCCTCGCCCCGCTTGCGGGGAGAGGGCTAGGGTGGAGGGGACCGCACGAGCCGAAGTATCGTCAGCGTCGGGGCCCCTGTCAAACGTCCCGTCCCTGGCGTTGCAGCACGACCAAAGCATCAACCGCCTTCACGCCTTGCCCCGCCGGCAACACCATCAGCGGGTTGATGTCCAGTTCTGCCAACTGTCCTTCGAGGTGCACTGCGAGGTGCGAGACGCGCACGAGGGCATCCGCCAACGCGTCGATGTCCGCCGGTGGCTGCCCGCGGAAACCGCGCAGGAGTTTTGCGCCCTTCACCTCTGCCACCATATCCAAAGCCTCGGCTCGCGTGACGGGGCAACGCCGCAGCGCCACGTCGTTATAAACCTCGACCATGACGCCGCCGCTGCCGAACAAAAGCATCGGGCCGAGCTGAGCATCGTAGGCAACGCCCACGATGACCTCGACACCGCCGTCAACCATTTCCTGCACCAGGACGCCGGAGATGGCGGCATTCGGCGCGTAGCTGGCGGCATTGGTCATGATTTGCGCGTAAGCTTTGCGCACATCGCCGACATCGCGCAGACCGAGGCGCACGACGCCGGCCTCGGTCTTGTGGAGTATGTCGGGCGAATCGGCCTTCAGCGCGACGGGATAGCCAAGACGCTGCGCCGCATCGGCCGCAGCGTCGGCGGATTGCACCGATCGCTCGCGCGTTCCGGCTATCCCCCAGGCAGCAATCGCCTGCTTGCTCGCGCTTTCGGAGAGAGTCAGACGTCCGGGCGCGCGCAGCCGTGCCAGCGTTTGTTCCTGCGCGGCAGTCAGTGGGGGAATCGCCGCAGCCCCGCCGGCCAGCCGGCGATCGCGCCATGCGTGATAACCGATCAGGCTTTGGAGGCCGCGCGCCAGTTTCTCCGGCGAGTAGAAAATCGGAATATTCGCGCTCTTGAGCTTGGCGAGCGCGGTTTTATCGCCGCGGCTTGCCGTCCAGAAAAAAACGACGCCTTTGTCCGTGCGGTCGCGCTGGCTGATCACGTGCTCGATTTGACTGCCCGCCCCCGCACTGGCGACGACGAGCGTGCCGACCTCCGGCTCGTTGATCATGGTGTCCATGATCTGCGGGAAGTGCTCGCTGCGGGAAAAGCCGGTGACATCGGCAGGGTTGGCCGCCCAGCCGAAGTCTTTCAGGATGGCGTTGATGCCGTCGCGCGCGTGATCGGTGAGCGGCGGCAAGTCGAGTCCGGCCTGGCCACACATATCGGCGGTCAGCGAACTGATACCGCCCGAGTGCGACACCACCGCGATTCCCGGCTTGATGGGTTTGCGGTTATGCGCGAGCAGGTGAGAAATCTCCAGCAGCTCGTCGTAGTCCTGCACCCGGATAACCCCGTATTGCCTGAACACTGCGTCGTACCGGGCATCGATGCCGGTGAGCGCCGCCGTGTGGGATTGAGCTGCGCGCGCTCCGGACGCCGAGCGTCCGATCTTGATCAGCACGATGGGTTTGCCGCGCTCCGCCGCGAGTTCGGCCACGGCGAGAAATTTCCTGACGTCTTTGAAGCCCTCGACGAAACCCGCGATGACGCGCGTGTCCGGATCGTCGAGCAGGTAGCGGACAAAGTCGGTAAAGTCCAGGTCGACTTCATTGCCGGTGGAGATGATGTGGCTCAATCCGATGCCGCTGTCCACGGCACGCACGAGGAACGGGCCAAACGCCGTCGCGCCGCTCTGACAAACCAGCCCGATGGGCCCGGTCAATCCGCCGAGCGTGCGTGACGACGCGGTCGCCCAGATATCGTCCCTGACGTTGGCGACGCCCAGGCAATTGGGTCCGGCGATGCGCAAACACGATTCCCTGGCGAACGCGGCCAGTTGCCGCTGCGATTCGCGCCCCGCATCTGTTGCGCGTTCGGCAAACCCGGCGGAAATGATGACCGCGGAACCGGCTTTCTTCTGGTGGCACTCCCGCAACACCTCGAGCACCTTGTGATGGGGCACGACGATGCCCACCAGATCCGGCGCTTCGGGCAAAGCGGCAACGCTCGGGTAGCAAACGGCGCCCATGATTTCGTCGTACTTCGGATTCACGGGGTAGACTCGTATGCGATCCTTGGACCTCAGCACCGCGCCCAGAAGGCGCCCGCCGTAACCGCCGCTCGGCGTTGCACCGACCACCGCGATCGAGCGCGGGTTGAGCATTTTATGGATTGACCGCATCTGGTCTTCCGTCCACACTTTCATATCGAGCCTTTCGTTGTGAGCCTGCGTGCAGCGTATGCCTGGTATCGATGACAAGAGCAACCCCATCAATATCCATTATAGGAGACGAGACTTGTGAGAATCGCTCATATTGCACTCTGTTGTAAAGTTGGAGAACTGGATGAGGTGGCAACGTATTACAAGAAGCTGGGTTTTGTAGTCTATAAGACCACGGTTCTTGCCGGGTTGAAGGGGTATTTCATGGAGCATGAGAAAGACCGATCATGCAAGTTGGATATCCGTGAAAACAATAGCGAACCTTTTTCTCCCGTTCACCATTTCTGCCTGCTGGTGGACGATGCACAAAGAGTCTATGAAGATTTGAGGGCGCAAGGGGTTGATTTCGGAGATGTCGGTCCGCCAACCCTGATGCCCTCGGGAAGGACGCATTTCACCTTGAAGGGCCCTTATGGATTAGGGGTACAATTCGGCGAAGAGATGCGCATGGACGATTACGTCGAAGACCATGTGAAGTCTCTCATGAAAAAAGCGGGTGAATGACGGTTTTCCATTCCCGGCCATTCCTGATCGCGCGACTGCGAATGAAACACCGCCGCGCCGGCGGCGGTTCGACGTGGAGGTACGTGCAATGAAGTACACGAAATCTGGTGCAAAAAAATACGCCAAGGCGAACATGAAAGGCGTCTGGGGAGGATCGTTGACGCCGTTTACCCCCAAGTATGCGATCGACGAAGATGGCTTCAAATACAACATACGCTACTGCAGTGAAGTCCTGGAGCTGGGAGGGATGTATGTCAATGCGCTGCAGGGGGAATCGTTGTACCAGACGATTGCCGAACGCAAGCGCATCATCAAACTTGCGGTCGAAGCCGCCAACGGCGGCATGGCGATCCTGGCGTATACCGCGGATAACGCGCTCGAAAATTGCGTGGATCTGACGCGGCACGCCGAGGAAACAGGGGCCGACTACGTCGGCATCGTCAATCCCAAGTTCTACCTGGTTCCGATGACCGACGAAGGCGTGTTTCAGTACTTCAAGTACATCGCGGACCGGGTCAACATCGGCATCTTCGTGCTCAACCAGCTGGAGCATGGCTATCTGATGAGCCCCGAGCTGCTGAGCCGGATCTCGGACCTGGAAAATGTCGTCGGCATCAAGAATATCGGCCCGCAGCCTGACATACTCCGATCGAGGATACTGTGCGGCGACAAGGTCGTGGTGAGCGACTCCTCGGAGAGCAACTGGTTCATGAACCTGAGCGTCAGGGGACAGGAGGCCATGATCGCGGATCCCGATCCGTATTGCCTGCAGAGCAGGAAGCTGAGGCTGGTGAAGGAATACACGGATCTTGCGATGAAGGGGGAAATTGCAAAGGCATGGGAAGCGTACAAGAGGCTGGAGCCGATACGCCGGGCGTTGAATACGGTGATGGTGCGCACCAAGAGCCACGCCACCTACAAGTACTGGACGCAGTGCCTGGGCATGGTGGGCGGTGACGGCCGGGTGCGGCTGCCGCACGTCGAGCTGACCGATGCGGAAAAGCGGGCGATCAAGGCCGCGGTTGAGTCGACGGAGCTGGTCTGAGATGGATTACCGGGAAAACGAAGAGCAGACGATGATCCGCCAGATGGTGCGGAAATTCGTCGCGAATGAAGTCAAGCCCGCGGCGATGGAATTCGACCATCAGGCGGACCCGAAGGATTGCATTCCGTGGGATCTGCTCAAGAAGGCGGCCAAGCTCGGGCTCACCAAAATGTCGATCCCGGCCGAATACGGCGGAGGCGGCGTCAAGGACCTGATGTCGCTCATGGCCACGGTGGAAGAGCTGGGCGCCGGCGACAACGGCTTCGCCGGTACCATCCGGCACGCGATCGGACTTACGGCGTGGATGGATGTCCTGTGCAACCAGCAACAGAAGGACGAGTTTTTTCCGAAAATCGTAGCGGATGACTGCTTTCTCATCGCGGAGGGAATGACGGAACCGAACTCCGGCACGGACAACACGCTGATGGCGAGCGTTCCGGGTGGGGCGATGCAGACTTATGCCGAGAAAAGGGGGGATGAATACGTCATCAACGGCTCCAAGCATTTTATTTCCAACGGCGGCATTGCCAAGTTGATTTTGCTTCACGTACGGACCGACCGGAAGCTGCCGCTCAATCAATGCCGCAGCGTTTTTTTGGTGCCGTCGGACACGCCGGGCCTTACGATCGGCAAATTCCACAGCAAGCTCGGGCGGCGGCTCATCAACAGCGCGCAGCTTTATTTCGATGACATGCGCGTGCCGGCGCGCTACCTGATACAGAAGGAAGGCGAGGCCGGCAAATACCTGCGGCAAGTCGCGTTCCAGGCCTTCCTCATTCCCGCGACCATGATCGGAACGTTCCGCGCGTGTCACGAGGAAATCGTCGCCTACGCGAGAACGCGGGTGCAGGGCGGCAAACCCATCATCCGCCACCAACTGGTTGCGGCCGAGATCTCCGACATGTGGGTGAAGATCGAGGCGGCGCGGGCGCTGCTGTACAAGCAGGCCTGGTGTTGGCAGAACCAGTATGAGTATGAGCCGCGCCTGAGTATCCTGATCCGGCCGCTGCTCAACCAGATCGCCGGGCACATGGCGTATCAGGTCCAGGAGATCTTCGGGGCCCCAGGGGTCGATCGGGAGATGAGGGCGGAGAAATATTCAAGAGACCTCTTGACCATGATCCACGGGCCGAGTACTTACGCCGGTCTCATCCGGGGTGCGCCAGACTGGCAGGCGGAGACCCAAGGCTACGTTCCGACCGAGGTCTGAGTCCAGAGGGCGGCTCCGGCAGCTCAAGCGTGAGACCCGGTGTGTGCCCCGGCGAGCGGGGCACCGTCAGTGCTGCCCGCGCTATTCGCTCTTCGCTTTCGAAAATGCGACCACCTTGGCGTTCGTTGCGAGCTGTTCGCGAATGAACGCTGCAAATTCCTCAGGCGTGTTGGGGCTTGGCTCCAGGCCTTGTTTATTGAACAAGGCTTTTATCTTGGGGGTGCCGACGATCTTGCCTATTTCCGCGTGTAGCCGCGCGATGATCTCTTTGGGCACGCCCGCCGGCGCGGCCACGCCAAACCAGGTCGAGCGATCGTAGCCGGGCAATCCCGACTCGCTGACGGTGGGCAGCGACGGCAGCAACGGATTGCGCCTCGCACTGGTAACCGCGAGTGCCCTCAGTTTACGGGCGTCCAGGAAGGGTCCCACCGACGCGATGCTGGGGAAACTGATCTCGATCTGTCCGGCGGCGGTTGCGGCAGCGGCGTCCGCCGAGCCTTTATACGGCACGTGGGACATTTTTACCTCGGCCATCATGTTGAAAAGCTCCCCCATGAGATGCGACGAGCTGCCGACACCCGAAGACCCGAAGTTGAGTTCGCCGGGGCGCGCCCGTGCCAGCGCAACCAGCTCCTTGACGCTGCGCGCCGGCACCGACGGATGAACCGTGAGCACGGCGCACCCGGTCACCACCAGCGACACCGGCGCGATATCACGCTCCAGGTCATACGGCAGATCGGGGCGCAGCGCCGGCTGCAGCGTATCCGCGGCCGCCATCATCAGCAGCGTGTAGCCGTCCGCGGGCGATTTGGCGACCAGCCCGGTTGCGATCGAACCACCCACCCCGCCTCGATTCTCGACGACCAAGGGCTGGCCCAGGTCTTCAGAAAACAGGGGCGCCATTATGCGCGCGATAACGTCGGGCGCGGCGCCGGGGCTGAAGCCTATCAACATGCGAATCGGCTTGATCGGATAACTTTGAGCCAACGAGTCAAGAACCGACAAGCTCGCCCCTGCAACGATGCCCACGCACAGCTGAAATATTTTCATTCCCAGCCTCCGCATGACGTCTTGGAAAAAACGGCGCGCCGCAATTGCGCGCTCGGCGATGCGCCGACCCCCGAGATCGAGCGCGCTTTGAACATAAAGCACCCCGACCATAATAGATCATTTCGGACCATAATGGAGTTGACAATGGCGTGGCAATGGGTGAGCCTGTTTCGTTGTCGCATGGTTGCGGAGAATTCTACCGTTCCTGTTTGCCGTAGCAAGCCATCAAAAAACGCCGGCTGATTTTCAAGGAGGAAAACATGCTCCTGCTCGCCCGCTGCCTGATTGCCGCTGCACTTGTATTCGCATCCGCGCCGTTCGCGTGGTCGCAGTCCTGGCCCGTCAAGTCAATTCGGCTGATCGTCAATTTCCCCGCCGGCGGCACGACCGACCTGATGGCCCGCGCGTTCGCGCCGCAGCTCGCCGAAACGCTCGGCCAGCCGATCGTGATCGAAAACCGTGGCGGCGCGGGCGGCAACGTCGGCCTCGAAATCGCGGCCAAGGCCGCTCCGGACGGCTACACCCTGCTTGCTTCGTCCGGCAGCCCCATCATCGTCGGTCCGCACCTGTATAAGCTCGGTTTCGATGTAGGCAGGGACCTGGTGCCGATCGTCCCGCTGGCGCGCATCCTGACGGTGCTGGTGGTGCGTCCGGATCTGCCGGCGCGTAGTGTTGCCGAGCTGATTGCCTACATCAGGGCCAATCCCGGCAAGCTCAACTACGGCTCAGTCGGCACCGGCAGCACGCTGCACATCCACGCCGAAAGGATGCTGCGCGCGGCGAAACTTAAGGCCACTCACGTCCCGTACAAGGGCGCGGCGCAAATGCTCACTGCCCTGCTAGGCTACGAGGTCGACTTCGCGTTCGACTCGGGCCTGACGATCCCGCATATCAAGTCTGGTAAGCTGCGCCTGCTCGCGGTGGCGGGCGTCACGCGCTCGCCGCTTTTCCCTGACACGCCAACCTTTACCGAAACGGGGACGGAAGTAGCGGATACTCTGTTCGGCGTCTACGCGCCGACCGGCACCTCGCGCGACATCGTCGCGCGGCTGAACCAGGAGGTCACCCGGATCATGAAGACCACGGAAGCGCGCGCCGCGGTCACATCGATGGCAGCCGATGTGGTCACGGCCTCGCCCGAGGAGTTCGCGGCGCTGATGAATCGCGACCGCGAGCGCTTCGGCGCGTTCGTGCGCGAGGCCGATATCCGCGCCAATTGAACGCGGGGGCGCTCCGCGGTTCAGCGCCCCCCACCCGCCTTCAGCGCGCCTCGACCCCAAGCTGCTCGGCCATCCAGTCGGCCGATTGCGGGCGGTGGCGATAGGCTCGGTTGTGCGCGACGTGGTATCCGTCTTCGATGACCAGCAGCTCCACCGGCCCCTTTGCCTCGGCCGCAAGGCGCTTGGCGTCCTCCGGCGGACACACTGTGTCCAGCCCTCCTGCGATGACG